>JAZNVY010000127.1:0-18762 GCA_045593105.1 Eubacteriales bacterium | reverse complement strand
GCCGGAATGGGCGGAAGCCAGGTTTATTTAAAAGAGGGCGAAACTATGACGGTAGATGAGATGGTTAAATGCATCGCCGTCGTATCCGCAAACGACTGCTGCGTAGCCATGGCGGAAGCGATCGCCGGCAGCAATGCTGCTTTTATTGAGCAAATGAATCAGCGTGCGTCAGAACTTCAAATGACCGGAACTCACTTTAATAGTTGTACCGGACTGGACACAGATGAGCATTATACCACCGCCCACGATATTGCCGTCATGAGCAGAGAATTGATGAAACACACCGATATTCAAAAGTACACCACCATTTGGATGGACACCGTACGAGACGGCGCCTTTACCCTCTCCAACACCAATAAATTAGTACGTTTTTATAGCGGAGCCACCGGCCTTAAGACCGGCTTCACCTCTACGGCAGGATACTGCCTTTCCGCCACCGCCACCCGGGAAGGGCTTTCCCTGATCGCCGTCGTCCTGGGAGGTGAAACCTCCGATAAACGCTTCGAAGACGCCAAAGCCCTTTTGAACTACGGGTTCTCTCAATACGGTCTCTATCAGGAGACTCCCCCCTCCCCGACTCCGGTCAAGGTTCTGAAAGGACTTCAAGATACCGTTCTGCCGGTACCGTCCGAAACGCCGGCGTTCTTAGTTCCCAAGGGGGAGGAAAAGAATATCACCTATACCGTCACGCTGCCGCAAACGGTTGCCGCACCGGTAGAGACCGGGCAAAAATTAGGTTCTTTGGATTATAGCCTGAACGGAGAACCCATCGGGTCCATCAACCTCATTGCCGAGCGTGAGGTTCCGCCGGTCACGTTCGGCCATTTATTTTTTCATTTAATTCAATATTTTTTCGTAGTTTAGACTTGAATAACCGGGCAAATTATGGTATCATAATTCTAAAGATATCCATCTTTATATTTTCATAGGAGAAGAATTAAGCTATGTCTGTCAAAATCAACAGAAAGTATCTTGGCAAATTTATCGGCGAGCATGAGCCCGAATATCTTCGCCCTTACGTAGAAGTTGCGCATAATATTCTGCACAACAAAAAGGGTGCCGGTAACGATTTCGTAGGCTGGGTGGACCTCCCCCTGAACTACGATAAAGAGGAATATGCCCGCATCAAGGAAGCCGCTGCAAAGATCCAGAAGAACTCCGAGGTTCTCTTGGTCATCGGTATTGGCGGCAGTTACCTCGGCGCCAGAGCGGCCATCGAGTTCATCAACTCCCCGCTCTACAACAATATGAAGAAAAACACCCCTGACGTTTATTTCATCGGAAATAACATCAGCTCCACTTATCTTAGCGAGATCATGGGAATCATTGAGGGTAGAGATTTCTCCATCAACGTCATTTCCAAGTCCGGCACGACCACCGAGCCGGCCATCGCTTTCCGTATCTTCAAGAAGCTGATCAACGAAAAGTACGGTGAAGAGGAAGCGAAGAACCATATCTTCGTAACCACCGATAAAGCCAGAGGAACCCTCAAGGCTCTGGCCACCGAAAAAGGCTATGAGACCTTCGTGGTACCCGACGATGTGGGTGGCCGCTTCTCTGTTCTGACTGCAGTAGGTCTTCTTCCCATCGCAGTTGCCGGCATTGATCTGGACGCAATGATGAAAGGCGCCGCCGATGCCCGGATGGATACGTTGGTTGTGGATAACGACTGTTATGCATACGCCATCGACCGTACCATCCTACTGCGGAAGAATAAATCCATTGAAATGCTCATCACCTATGAACCCTCCGGCGTTTACTTCGCCGAGTGGTGGAAGCAGCTCTACGGCGAGAGCGAAGGCAAGGATCAGAAGGGTCTTTTCACCGCCTCTGCCACCTTCTCCACCGACCTGCATTCCTTGGGTCAATTCATTCAGGATGGCAATCGCAATCTCTTCGAGACAGTTTTGAAATGCAAGGACGTCAAGCATAAGATCACCATCGAAGAGGAAGAGGGCGATATCGACGGTCTGAACTTCCTGGCCGGCAAGACCGTTCAGTATGTCAACGATTGTGCCTTCCTCGGCACCGTCCTGGCGCACACTGATGGCGGCACCCCCAATATCATCCTCGAATTCGACGCTTACGACGCTTATAACTTCGGTTATCTTGTATACTTCTTTGAAAAGGCCTGTGCAATTTCCGGTTACCTTTTGGGTGTCAACCCCTTTAACCAGCCGGGTGTCGAAGCCTATAAAAAGAATATGTTTGCACTCTTAGGTAAACCGGGCTATGAGCAGGAGACCGAAGAAATCAATAAGAAAATTAACAGACTGGGTTAACCGGCATTAACTCAGGGCTGATAAAAATTTCAGATGTCGGAGAAAAGGAGACCGTTATGGTAAAGGTTATTTTAGGGAAAAAGGGCACCGGCAAGACCAAGGCTCTCATCGAGATGGTCAATAAGGCAGCTGTAGAGGCTACCGGTAGCGTCGTCTGCATCGAGTATGGCGATAAGCTGAAGCTGGACATTTCCCATAAAGCGCGCTTGATCGACATTACGAACTATCCCGTAGACACCAATGAGGGCCTGGAGGGCTTCATCAGCGGTCTGTTTGCAGGAAATTACGATATTACCAACGTTTATGTAGACTCCCTGCTGAAGATCGTCGGCGAGGATCTCGATGAACTGGGCGTTGCTCTGGAGAATATGGAGAAACTCACCAAGGCGAATAACGCCACCTTGGTTTGCCTGGTATCTGCAGATGTAGAAACCGCTCCCGAGTCTGTGAAAAAGTTCATGTAACACATTTCAAAAGCCCTGTTCGACAAGAACAGGGCTTTTTTATGAAAAGAGGACAGTAAACGATGATTTATTTATGGATCGCCCTCGGTATTCTGGACGTGCTGATCATCTTCTTTTTGGTGCTGATCTGCGTTGTATCGCTCCGCAGAGCACCGCGGGATCTTCGAACGCAAAAATTCCCCGAGGGTCACCCCATGGTAAAAGTGCAAGAAGCCATCAATGAAAGCCAGGATTTTTTTAAGCACCATCCCGGCGAACTGCTGGTCATTGAAGCGAACGGCGTAGAATTGGCCGCCCGGCGTTATTCCCGGGAAGACCCCAAGGGACGTATCATTATGTTCCATGGCTACCGCTCCATTGCAGAGGTGGATTTCAGTTGCGCCATGGACTACTATTACGCCCAAGGCTATGAGCTGGTATTGGTAGATCAGCGCGCCAGCGGAAAGAGTAGCGGCAGCTGGATCGGCTTTGGCATTCTGGAACGCCACGATTGCCTTTCCTGGATCCGCTATCTGAACGCAGAATTCAACCCCCTCCCCACCTTTTTAAGCGGCATTTCCATGGGTTGTTCCACCGTCTTGATGGCGCTGGGACTGGAGCTTCCCTCCAATGTTAAGGGCGTCATTGCCGACTGCGGCTTCACCTCTCCCAAAGAGATCATCCGTCACGTCATGGGCAAGACCCTGCATCTCCCCTGTGGCTTGCTGATGCCGGGAATGTCGCTTTTCACCAAACTCTTTGCCGGCTATTCCTACGATGAATATTCCACGCTGGAGGCGCTCAAAAACAACCGCATCCCCATCCTTTTCATCCATGGCAAAGAAGACCACTACGTCCCCCACGAGATGACTCTTCAAAACTATGAAGCCTGCACTTCGGAGAAAGAACTGGTTTTGGTAGAGGGCGCCGGACACGGCACCTCTTATCTTCAGGATAAGCCACGCGTCGAAAAAGCGCTTGCCGAGTTCTTCAAAAAATATAACGGCTAAATCTCATCATAACCCCCCGTCCTTTCGCATATATATTAGCAAGAAAGGGCGGGGTTTGATTTGTTTTACGAATGTGATGAACGGGCACGAGAATTGGGCAACTATATCATTCAGCATAACGCCACGGTTCGCCAAGCGGCCGCCGTGTTCAAGATCTCCAAGTCCACCGTACATAAAGATGTAAGCCAGCGTTTGCAGAATATCGACCATGGACTTTTCCTCAAGGTCAAAGCCGTATTGGAGCAAAATTTGAAGGAGCGCCATATCCGCGGCGGCATCGCCACCAAGAAAAAGTACGAGAATTTGAAAAAGCGATCCCTATAAAGCATAAAAAATGTCCTGCGCCCAAATTGGGCGCAGGGCATTTTTATTCTTCATTTTTGATCAATTGCTCTAAAACGCTCTTGGCCAAGCGTTCCTGGATTTTGTGTTTCTGGCTTCCCTCTAAATTACTGCCCTCCACCTTACGGATACAAAGATAATAATTTTTGAGTTCTTCCGTTTCGATAGAAGGCACCGCAGCCAAAGCACCGGACTGCCGCAAGAGATAGCGATCGCCGTCAATATAAGGACTTTTCCCCGAAAGCTGCTGCAGCAGTTCATTCTCATGCAGGATGGCGTAGGTCTCATCGGTCAGAATATAGAGGATCGCATCGCCGGTGGTTGCCTGCACCACCAAGGCAGCGGTATTGTTGCCGCTCCATTGATCTACGGTAGCGGTAGTCATGACCCGCGCGAGGACCTCCCCATCGCCGTTGACGTCTTCCGTCATCCCGGCGAACCATTTTTCCATCTCCGCCACCAAAAGAGAGTTGGCAGATTTATCCGCCGCAAAGAGCACCTGAAGATCCGGATCGATCCGCCGGTTACAACTGCGGATCCCCACCAAAAGACAAAGCACCAAAAGAATTCCGCCCACTACGTACCACTTATAGTAGTACCAAAAATTCTCAGTTTTTTCACGCAATAATTTCTTATCCAATCTTACCACCTTTTTTCACACCGGACTGTCACCCGCTGTTTTCCGCCCTTTGTGCAGGTAAAAAGCGTAAGCCCCCAGTCTCCGGACACCATATCGGCCACCGCAGTTCCGTCTAAGGTTGATTTTTCCATCACCTTATACTCATGCCGCGTACCGGCGTTGTCCACCAACACTACCGCATCCCCCTCCTGAAGACGATGCAACGTGCCAAAATGATTACGATAATTATGAGCAGCGATCACCAAATTGCCGTCCTTTATACTTCCGGCATACCGGCAAGGCGCCTCTGCCAAATGGGTCATGCTCCATTCATCAAAGACCGGTAATTCCAGATCTAATTTTTCAATCAAGACCGTACCGCAAAAAGGCGCTTCTCCCACCATAACCGGAGCATCGCTCTTTTGCGCCGCTTGCGTCTGCTTTAATTCCACCAAAAGCGCTTCAGCCTTGTTTCCGGCTTGGCGGTTTTCCATCTCGTTATATAAAACCCAGCCAAAAGCCAGCAGGAGAAGCAGAAGGCCCATCACGATCAAAGCAATTCCGCGCTTACTTCTTTTCATGCTTTCTGCCCCTTAATTCCAAAACGCCAAGCAGGATCATCGCCGCACCGGCCACCGCCAAAATTGCGATCGGCCACCAATACTGCCCGGTTTGCGGCAGGCGATCTGGCTGATAGGTATTCGTTATAATAAAGCCGTTGACAGCATCGCCGTTATATTGAGGCGTATAGTACTCCACCGCCTGTTCCTCCACGCGGTAGCTTCCGTCCTCCGGTAAATCTTCAAAAAGGTGGCTCCATCCGTTGCTTTCACTCAGAGAAACCGATGCAATTTCCAGCTCATCCTTTATCAGCCGTACCGTCACCTGCTCCGGACGTTTTCCGGCCGCATCCCCCTCGTCTTTCCATTTTTTAACTACGTTAATACGTTGGTGATCCAGCTGTTTTTCTTCCATTTTTGGAGCGGATACTGCATCATAAGAGGTTTTCCCTTCCGCCGTATAAGGCAAAAGGATCACGTAGGGATTAAAGGTATAGTGCAGATCCTCTGTATAGACCAACCAAAGCCCCTCGGGGAGGTCATCAAAAAAAGCTGTTCCCGATTGAGTGGACGATCCCAATGTGTTTATCTTCTTCTCCGCGACGTATTCCGTCAATTTTTGAGCATCCTGCTTATCGGTACCGGAAAGAAGCCCGGCCACGGAAATTCCGGAGCCCTTGAACTGCTGAAGCAGCTTTTGCTCGGCATCTGCCACCTGGCATATCTGCACTTTCACACCGTCGATCCCGTTTTTCTGCTCATCCTCCAGCCGGACAGTCAGACTGCACGGCATCTTTTCTGCAAAAACAGTGATCGAAACCGATAGAAACATCGCGATCAGCAAGCACCAATCCGCGATCCGTCTATTCTTTTTTCTCATTCGTATCTTCGCCATCCTTTTGCTTTTTCTTTTTTCTCATGGAGATCAATTTATAGGCGGCGAAAAAGAGGATCGCCAATCCGATCAGCGAGAAAGTAAGTAAATATTTCATTTCGACGTGTATGATCTCGTTTTGCACGTGATCTTTATGGACACCGAGGTTCTCGCCCTCGATGATCCGGGTTCCCCGAACCAAGAGTCGGTGAGAATTGACCCCGTAAGGGGTACAGGTCACCAGCGTCACGTAGTCCTGATTACTGGATACGTTCAGCCGTGAAACTTCGTGAGGCTCCACCACCGAAATATCGTCGATCTGATAGGTCAGAACCTCGTTTAACACATGAAGATAAAAACGATCGCCTATTTTCAGGTGATCCATATTGGAGAGTAATTTTGCGGAAGGCAAGCCGGTATGTCCGGCCAGGACGCAATGGGTACTGCTCCCTCCGATCGGCAGATCGCTCTCCGGCAGATGACCGATCCCCTGCTGGAGAACCTCCTCCTCAATGGTATGATAGATCACCAGCGAGACGCTGATCTTCGGGATCTCAATATATCCCATCATTCCGTTTTTTGCTACGTTTAAGGTATCTTCATAGGTTAAACCAAGCTCTTCCAATTTTTTAGGATTGTTCCGATTTGCATTATAAGCCGCCGCCATCGCCTTGGCGTCTTTATACTGCTCCGGCTGGATCTCTTCAAACGAGTCTTTATACTCCCCGATCAGCTGCTTATTGAGATACTCATTATAAAGATTGCTGACCGTCGGATAAAGAAAGAGGGAAAGACCGCAGATAAAGATCACGATCACGATGATCGTAGATAGATTCTTTTTCATTAGTCTTTCCCTCCTTTCAAAATTCAATTACGGCATTCAGAAAAAGAAATATGCTTTGCGGGGTGGCCAAAAGATCAGTCGCTCCGTAGACGCGCGAATTCTCTCTTAGGCCGCATTACTTCTTTTTCTTGAAGTAAAAAAAGCGATTGCACCTGCCATCAAAGCGATACCCAGTACGGTAAATACCGTGGTACCCATACCACCGGTGCTGGGCAGCGTATTACCGGGCTGGTTAGCGATGCCTGCCCAGGTCAGCAAGGTAGAGGCCTCGCCGCCTACTGCACCAAAAGAGCCGTCGCCGGTATGCTCAATGCTGGCATCCAGATCCGATACAAAGCCGAAGGTATCCACCTTATCGGTGATGGTCAGAATAAACGGCTTGGTGGGCAGGGTATAACCGTTGGGTGCCTGTGTCTCGACAATTCGGTAGGTACCCTCTGCCAGACCGAAGATGGTAAGGTCACCCTTATTACCGCCAAGATAGATGGAGTTGTTGATCTGACCCTGGGGCACGTCGGCAGTATTCAGCACTTCCAAAGTCGTGGTCTTGTCTTCGGCAGCAGCATCCAGAGGAGCCACCACGTAGCGGATATAACTCTTTCCACCTTCGGTAACCGTTTCGGTGATAAACTCCATCGGCTCGGTAGCATCCTCGCGATAGATCTGGAACTGAGCACCATCCAGACGAACGTGAGCGGAGAAATTGCCGTCTGTATCCTCAGAGTACTTCGTCAGGACAAAAGTATAAGAGTAGACGTTCGCGGTATTGGACGCGCTACCGATAGAGGTACCATCGCCGGGGTCATTGCTGTACCAAAGGGTCGCAGTATTAACGTTGACTGCGTCTCTCTCGATATTCTCATCCAGGACCGCATCATAAGTAATGATCAATTCATCGTCAATATCAAAGTCCTGGGCAGGCACGTCAATATAGTTCGAAAAATTCACGCAAAAAGCCATTCCGGCCGCAGGCGTATCTAAATCATAGCCATTCCCGACAGACAGGTCAACCGGGTCGGTCTCACCTACTCTTAAGATCTGTACCTTCAGCGTATTATCCTTCAGGGTAAAGCCTGCAGGAAGCTTATCCTCAACGTAATACTTATAGCCGGAATAATGGGTATGGCTGGGAACCAGCGTCGTGATCTTGAAGCTGACGGTATCGCCCACGTTCGCGGAGGTCGCTTCGCCATAGCTTTCGCTATGCTTTTTAACCGTCTTTTCGATCTGGGGGCGGTTTGCCTTCAGTTCAATAGTCACGTTGGTATTGACGCTATTGAGCATGACCGCAGAACGAACGAAGCTTTCGTTTCCTTCCTCATCCAAGGGGGTTGCATCATAAACCATGTAGTAACCGTAGGTAAGGTCGGGGATCAGAATAGAATGATCTTCCGGTCCGGCAACGTTCGGTGTAGGTTTAGTAATGCCGTTTGCAGGGTCGGCAGCATACTCGTAAAGCTCGGTAGCTAATTTAGAAAAAGCCAGATCACCATAGTCTTTCTTGTAATTAACCATGTAATTAACGGCTTCCGTAATGTCGCCATCGTCTTTTTCGCCAAGACGATCTGCATTAAAGAAAAAGTCGTAGTAGAGCTTTTGGCCGTTGGATACGATCCAGCTGTAAGAAGTATTGGTGCCATCCGAGGTGGCATCAAAGATCTTATAAACCTCAAAGCTCTTTCCCGCCACAGTGGCGTTGGTGCCGTCGTGGGCTTCAATGGTGATGCTACCCGTGGGTTCTTCTGCCAGCGCAACGGAAGCGAAGCTGCAAAGCACCATGCAAAGGCACATCATAATCGCGAGGATTCTTTTTGTTGCTTTCATTTTTTCTTCTCCTTTTTTATTTTTTCTTTTTTTATAAAAAACGTTTTTAATCTCGGCACCTCCTTTGAAAGAAGGTACTATATATGTAAATGCCGATTGCTGCGGCGATCAACAGCAATCCAATGGCATAAAACATATCGGATCCTATTCCTCCGGAAGAGGGGAGCGGAATTCCGCTCGCATTCCGCACGATGATATTATACGCCGTCGAGCCGGCTTCTGCGTAGTAATTCTTCTCCACGGACACTGCGCCGTCCTCCCCGATGGTAAAGAACATATATTCCCCGGGTCTCAAATAAGTATCCGGCGCCGCCGTTTCCGTCAGCCGATACCGGACGTTGCATTTCATATTATCAAAGATCAGCGTCCCGTTTTCGCCAGTGGTGGCGGTCTTCGCCACTTCCGTCGATAATACGTTGCCGTCTGCATCCACCGCTTCCAGCAGGAAGGTTGCTCCCGGCAGCTGAATCGTTTTGCTAAGATCCGTCTTGGTCAAACGAAGCATCACGCGCTTGGTCGTATTGGTGACCGTCAAGAGCGTATTCTCGTTTCCTTCCTCATCGGTCGTCTTGACCGGCAATTCATAAGAAACCAACCAGTTGATAAAAGAGCCGTCCGCCTTAGCCGCTTCCGATCCGATCTTCGTTTCCTTAATAGTCCATTCGATCTTTTCGCCATTGACGTAAGCCGGAAGATTTTCCCAAGTGTAGGTCCAATTATTAGTAGGACTTAATTCAACCTGTGCCTCTACGCCGGCAATAACCGTCGTAACCAGCTTTCCGTTCGCCAACAGTTGAACCGTTACCGGTTGCCATTCCGTTTCCGGACAATCCCAGTTTTTCTTGGCTGTAACCGAAGAAGCATCCGTCGTATTCCCGACGATCAAGATACCGCCAATGTACTTGATCATCTCACTATTCCCGCTCAAAATTCCGATGCTGTTGTCCGCGGTATAGCCGATCTCAATATCGCCGATCGGAGAATAGCCGGCCGGCGGTGTCACCTCCCGGACGGTGATCGGTCCGGAATCATAGCTGAAGTCCTCGATCAGAATTTCAAAATAGCCGTTTGCCGTACCTTGGAGATCCGTGACCGTTCCGTTCACCGGATCGTATTCATATCCGCCGGTTTCTGCATTATAACGAAATTTCAAGGCTTTATCATTTTGCAGCAGCCGGAAGACAGCCCCGCCGATAGAAACACCGGTCAGACTATCCTGCTTCTTTATGATGATCGAATTGCTTTTATTATAGATATTGGTAAACTCAGCGCGAAGTACCTCATCCTTCCCTTCATCCAGCGCGTAAGTCATACCCGCAACGGTCAAGGAGGTTCCGGATCCCGTGATCGACTGATCTCCATGGGCATCCATAACGGTATATTCGGAATAAACGTTGAACTCTACCGCAGGATCTTCAAATAGATGGGGATGCTCGGTGATCTCCCAATACTCTCCGTAATCGACGTCCTTGATCTCCCACATATAAATGTCGTTGACCTCGTCGTGCTCGATAAAGTTCTGTAGATTTAGCACAGTATTCTCGCCGGTAGAAACGTCCAAAGCATCAATATAAAAATCCGTCTTTGCCTCGGCGATCAGTTCCTTATTGCCGGCAAAGGTCTTATAGACGTGGATCAAGCCGACTTTTTTCACCAGCTTTCCGTCAATATGCCAAGCATCATCCTGGCATTTAAAGACGTACCAACGGATGGCGTATTCCCGACTGTTCAGATCCTCTGCCTTGACAGCCACGCCATCCACCGATAGATAACCGGTCTTAGCATAATTCACAAGGTTTTCAAAAATATATTCGTCCGTTGGGAAGGCGCTGAGCCAGACGCCGTCTGTTCGCTCTCCATACAGCGCACGAATCGTTTGATCCGCCGCAAAGGAATTATCCGACGTACTATCCGCCACGTTGTATTTCGTATGAAGCTGCGATGCCGAAAGCGAAGTATCAATTCCGCCCACGTATGCAGCAAAGAGCTGCTTCGTATAAAGATTGGAATCCTGACCGGTGATATTGCCGTTGGTATCCACCGCCACCGAGTCAAACCGAATAAAGAAACTGGCGGTCTGCAAGGGACTGTATTCCCATACGGCGGTCAAATACAACTCGCTTTTGTAATTGGAATATTGCATCAGCTCTTCCCAAATCAAAGCGGTGTTGGGCTGGATCAGCGTATCGCTATCGCCCACGCGCCACCCCTTAAACTGAACCACCCGGGTCAAGCCGGTATTATTGTTGTTCACCGTGCCCTGCACCGATTGCTGAGATACGTTGCGGATCACGACAGAAGAATTCTCCGTATACTCATCCTTGACCACCGTGGTCGTCAATCCGGCAAGAGTTGGCTTCGTGGCAACCGTCACGTTGTTGACGGACGGAAAAGCCACGTCGTAATGAATATTGATGTAAGTAGGGGGTCCCGGAACGATTCCATAGAAGGTTTTAGGTCCGGTAATCGTTACCGCATCGCCCCCCTCATAAGTCGCCCCATCCGAGCTCCATTCATAGCCCTCCGGCAGGGTCAGCGACGTTCCGGAACGGGCGTACTTTTTTTCCACACTTCCGCCGGGGTACACAAGCTGGACCGTATAAAATGCAAGTGCCGTACTATTGGCATTGCTATTCGCCGGAATCAAGCGCACCGTTTTTACAGAATTCATACCGCTGCTGCTGTATCCCGTCGCAAGGACGACGGTGCTCTGCCCCACGCTGGCATTCTGAGTCGAATAAGAACCGTTTTGCCCCAGCACGGAGACGTCCAACCCATTATAAGCAAACCGAATTCCCAAAGACTCCTCGATCAGTCCCAGCAATTCGCTGGTATCAAGGGTGGCGCGATAGGTATAATAGCTTCTGCCAACCGTAAAGGGTAACGTACCGATACATTGCCAGCTTCCGTCCAGATATACGTAAAAATTAGCATTGTTGATTTCGTCTACCGGCGTATCCCCAACGCTATATAACACACTTCCGCCGTTCGTTGCAACGTCATTTTCCGCATCTTGTTGCTCGTTCTGCTCCGGCGTTTCATCAGACGCTTGTTCCGACTCCTCGTTTGCCAAGGTGGTGGGATTATTCAATCCCTCATTAAGTACCAAGTTCGGTAAGGATTTGTCATCGGTGATGGTGTCATTTAACGCCGCCACCTTCTCCTGCGTCAACGTAAGGGGCTGTGCCTCCGGTTCCGATAGTTCAGATTCTTCTTGAAAGGTCAGAATCGACGCCGAATTCACCACGTCAGTAATAACGGATTCCAACGACCGGTCTTCATCCTCGTCTATTAAAGAAAGAACTCCATTCACGTCATTCTCTTTTAAAAGAACGATGTAGCAGTTTCCATCATGAGCGTGCGCACTCTTTTCACAGACCAAAAGATCATCGCGATAACACGCATCACCATGGGTATGCTCCTCCATCCCACAGCGCAATTCCTGCTCTAATGCAACGGTGGGTAAAATGCTGCAATTAAACAGCAACACCGAAGTCATCATGCAAAGCAACGTTGCAAAAGAACCGACTATGACGTTCCCTATATTCGGTTTTCTTTTCCTGTTTGCCCTCATTATCCGATCATTAAATCCCTTTAAACGGTTTTATAGAAAATACAACTTTTCCGATCATCCGATCCTTCGTCACGACACCGATCTCTTCCAGCCGGCTATCCATAGCCGCCTCTCGATTGTCTCCTAAAACAAAATAGGAATTGGTCGGCACGTTATACGGAAATTTAATATTACATTGCCCCAACGTAATATTGGAAACGTAAGGCTCGTCCAACGCCTTTCCGTCCACCGTTACTTTTCCGAAAGCGTCAATGGACACCTGGCTGTTTCCAAATGCCACGACCCGACGAACCAGCACCTTATTATTGTAATAAAACGCGATCAGATCCCCTTGCTTCACCTCTGCCATCTTATTTACAACAAGGATCTGCTCGTCCTTTAACGTAGGATTCATACTGTTTCCGTAATATCTTACCACCGGCAGAACAAAGGTAAAAAGATTAAGGAGTAAAGAAGCCACGATCACCACGGGAATGGTGATTTTCAGCATTCCTCTGACGATCGCACTCTGAAAAATATTCTTCTTTTTCTTTGCATGCTTTGCCACTTTGTCACTTCCTAAAAGGTAGAGTAATCCAACATAAAATTATATTATGTAATTATAGCACACTTTCCTGTGTTTTTCAACATAATTTCAATAAAAATCCCCCGTGGTAAGGTTGGATTTTCAACTCTACCACAGGGGAAATTATTTTATTGTTTTACGGTTCCGAAGAGCCCTCCGTTTTCAGCAACTGTTCACCTAAAGCATCGATCTTCAAAAGCAGCTCTTCTCCAAATTTTTGCTTTAAAGCAGCCCGTCCGGCGGAAAGGTTTGGTGCTCGATACTCCGCCCCATGGCAATCCGTACCGAGTAAGATCTGATCGTTAAACTTAACGATCCGGTTTAAAACTTTACGCATTTTAAAGGATGTAAACGTCTCTGCATTGATCTGGATATAAAGCGGCAACTGAAGAATGGAATAAAAAGACTCCATATCCCGTTGATAGCCGTAATACCGCTCAATGTGCGCAAGGATCGGGGTGATCCCTTTATTTATCACGCGTTCAATTGCATCAAGATCCTGATTAGTCCAATTTCTGAACGGCATTTCGATCAGCAGCAAATTGGTTCCCTCTATGCAGAAACGCTCTAAATTCTCAGTCTTTCCGATTCCTCCAAAAAAAGCCAGTTCCGCACCGCACTTCAGCGCCGGATGATCGGCTTTTTTTTGCAGCAAAACGGATTCATATGCTTTCGCCCGCTTTTCAAGAAACGCCTCTATTCTCATCCGATCCGGATAAAAATGCGGTGTTGCGACGACACATTCCACCCCTTGCTGCGCCATGATCGAGAGTATTTGCAGCGTCTCCTGCAAACTTTTGCTGCCATCGTCAATGGCCGGTAATATGTGTGAATGAAAATCAAAGATCATTTCAGATCCACCCATTTACGGATCCCTTTTGTAGATCCGTATCTGTAGTTTGAATAGTTCTTTTTCTCAACGTTGGTATCCGTCAATACAAAGCCAAGGATATTTCCGTTTGCAATGGTCAGTTTATTGATCGCATCATCGACGCCCTCATAGCTTGCGCTCCCTTGGCGCACGACCATCACGATGCCGGATACCTTCGGCGCCAATACCGCCGCATCGGTGACAACGCCCACCGGAGGTGCATCTAAGATCACGTAATCATAATGATTCTTCATAAAATCCAGCACGGCCGTCATACGGGAAGATCCCAGCGCCTCGGAAGGGTTCGGGGGCAGATCGCCGGCAGGGATCACGTCCATTCCGACAGGATGGTTGTAGATAATATCCTGCGCACTATTCATGCCAAAGAGCAGATTGCTCAAGCCGGGATTTGACTTAATGCCAAGCTTTTTGGCTACAGTAGGAAGACGCAGATCGCAATCAATCAAAACGACCTTGGAGCCGTTTTTAGCCAGCGCGATCGCAAGATTGATGGCGGTCACGCTCTTGCCTTCATTCTGCATCGTGCTTGTGACTTCGATTATTTTGCACTCCTCTTCAGGAAGCGAAAACATCAAGTTTGTTCTCAAAGATTTGTATGCCTCTTCGATCATAAAGGGGACTTCTTTAGTCAAGAGCATTTCCGGCATTTTTTGGGGCACTTTCTTTTTATTCAAAAATTTAATCTTCACTTTTTCCCTCTTTTTCCGTATCCGTAATTATATGCATTGCTCTTTTGAGCATCGGTGAAACACGGAATGATTCCAAGTACGGGACAATCCCAAACTTCCAAATCCGCTTCACTCTTAATTCTCGTATCCATACGAGCAACGATGACCACAACAACCAAGCTCAAAGACAAACCAATCAACAAACCAACCATGAACGATTTGGTATTATTGGGAGAGGATTTCGCAGTGGGCGTTTTAGCGTTGCTTACAATCTTCACCGAACAGCCATCCACAATCTCACCGATCTTGATGGGTGCAATATCGGCAATGGAATTGGCGATATTTGCGGCAGTCTGGGGCGAATAATATTGAACCGTCACCTTGAATACTTCCGTATTATTGATGGAGCTGACCCCAATATAACTCGCAAGCTGTCTGCCGGAGATGCCCAGCTGATTTTCTCTGACCACCTGATCCATCACCGGATCGCTGAGAATAATTGCGGCGTAAGTATCGACCAACTGCACGGAAGCGTTGATATCACCTGCCGAAATACTGGTGTTGTTATTCGTAGAATTCTTGTTATTAGCATAAAGCGTAATGCTTGATGTATACAGCGGATCAACAAAAAGGATCGTCGCAAATAATGCGATCAGGCCCGTAACCAGTCCCACCGATAAGATGAGCCAGATCTTTCTCAATATCAGCTGAGCCAATGCCATCAGATCTAATTCCACTTGTCTTTCGCGCTTTTTGATAATCTGCATGATCAATAACCTTTCTTACAAATAAACCTTTTCTATAAAATATCGTACGTTTTTTGAAAAATTATACACCAAATTCAAAACTTCCGATTGCATCCGCAATAATCATAGTTTATAAACTGACATAGGATATATATCGTTATTATAGCATACCCCTTCCCGCAAGTCAACAAATAAAAACAAAAAGCGCACTCCATCAATTGATATGTAAAGGGTGTTATTCTTATATTATTGAACCATTTCAAATGAGAAATGCGCCTCCCATTTTGGGAAACAAAAAAGGGGCTGTAAAAAAACATTCGTTTTTTACAGCCCCGTTTTATTTCATTTTAATCAACCAACCGATACAAGCTGGCGTTTTTTCATAATTTCCTCGCAGATCTCAAGATCTTCCGGAGAATTGATGCCTCGCAGATCATCGCCATCTTTATTGAAATATGTATCGACCCTCATTCCCTTTCGAGCCATCAGCTCGGGAACTTCCGTAAGATAATATTCCTTTTGGACGTTTTCGCAGCCTACGAGAGGCAAGACCTCAAAGAGCGCCTTGCTGTCAAACACGAGGACGCCGGAGAACAATTCCTTGATCTGAGCTTGTGCCCCCTTGCAATCCTTCCCCTCGACGATTCTTGAAAAACGGCCTTCGTCATCCCGGATCACACGAGCCCACATTTCCAGTTCCGGATTTTCCGCCGTCATCAGCGTACAAGCGGCATTGTTTTCATCATGCTGCTTACACATTGCTTCCATTTCTTCCCGGCGGAAAAGGGGCATATCTCCAAAGGTGACCAGAACGTCTCCGTCGAACCCTTCAAATTCATCGGCGCACACCATCACGGCATGACCGGTACCCAACTGCTCTTTCTGCTCCACATAGTGAAACCGCTCGCCAAAATGACCCATGATCTTTTCCTTACCGCATCCGACGACAATATAAATATCGTCCTCCTCGATAAACCCAAGATTTTCAAGCACGATCTCCAGCATCGGCGTTTTTTGTACAGGGACCATCGCCTTGGGAATATCACCGCTGATCTTTTGCAAGCGGCTACCCTTTCCTGCTGCCGGAATAATCGCTCTGAGTGCTTTCATAATACTTCCTCCATCTCAAGTGAGCTGAACGTTCAGCCCCAATTCTTGATAGATCTTTTGCAAAATCTCTTTGATTTGCGGCAATTTCTTTTCCATATCCTCCACCAGCTTAAGCTGAGTACGGGAACGATCCAAATTCTGGTTGGGATAATAGATATGATAATAACGATCGCCATCAAGATAATCCATTAGGAATCTGATTCCATCTTCTATGGTGATCACCAAAGAGGAATACGGCAGTAATTTCAGTTCCTCTTCTGTCAGTAAATCGCCGCAAGACTCCAAATATCCCCGGGCATAATGCTCGTAAAGATTCAAATCGCAAGAAACCTTGCTCAAATCCTTTTCGTCATCCTTTGCCGTATTGGTACCGATTCTCATACTATCGCCGAAATCATAAAGCGGAGAGGACGGCATCACGGTATCCAGATCAATAATTGCCACCGGCAAAAGAGTCTCTCTGTCAAAAAGAATGTTATTCAAATTGCAGTCGTTATGACAGATGCGCAGAGGGATCTTTCCGGATGAAAGCGCGTCAGCAATCATACCAAACCGATCAGAACGGGCACGAATGAATTCAATTTCCTTTCCAACCCTCTTTACACGATCTACAGCGTCCTTTTCAATAGAACGCTCTAAATCATTATAACGGCTGACCGTATTATGAAAATTTGGAATAACTTCCTTGATTCGATTAATATCGACGTCTGCCATTTCCTTGACAAACTTACCGAAGGATACACCGGCATAATAAAACGTTTTCGGAGAATCCGGAATATCCATAGAACAAACGTGGTCAAAATAGGTAACCATTCGCCAGCATCCGGATTCATCCACCAGGAAGGCTCCGCCCTCTTTCAAAGGACGTACCGTTTGCACCGTTCCGCGCAAATGCTTACCGGGCAGCTCCAACTTTTCATGCAGATGCTGGGTGGTTATTTCAAAGTTCTCCATCAAAGCATCTATATTGGCAAAAACGTTGGTGTTGATCCGTTGCAAAAGATATTTGTGAACGTGCCCGGCCTCCGAAAGGGTGGTAACCCTATAGGTACGGTTGATATAACCTTTGTTGATCTCTTTAACGCCGGTTACCTCACCATGAATTGCAAAGCGGTTAATGATGTACTGCAGTTGATTAATCGGGAAATAGCCGGAGTTCAATTCGGAACACGAATACTCAACTGCACCGCATCCCTTAGAATCGCAAGTTATTTCTTTCTTACTCATTTCATTTCCTCTTTTGTTTTTTAAAAGTTCAGGTTTCGCGTTTTGTGGAACATAATGCCTCAAGCATCCGTCCACCGAGTGTGTAGTTATCGGTATTATAACATAAACAAATACAAAAATCAACCGCAAATGATAAGATTTGATTTTTATATACATTTTATTGATAGCACTTATCATTTATCATATCGAAAAGGCATCACATTCCTGTGATGCCTTTTTTGTAAATTGTCTTAACCGAGAGAACCCTGCAATTTTTCCACCTGTTCTCTCCTATATACTATGCAAAGCGCTTATCTCAATCCAACGGCTTCATCGTCGGAAACAAGATAACGTCGCGGATGGTATCGGTACCGGTCAGCATCATGACGCAACGGTCAATGCCCATACCCATACCGCCTGTGGGCGGCATGCCGTATTCCATCGCGGTGAGGAAATCTTCATCCATCATCTCGGTCTCATCGTCGCCACGCTCGCGCTGTTCCACCTGCTTCTGGAAACGATCACGCTGATCAATGGGATCGTTCAGCTCGGAATAGGCGTTTGCCAATTCGCTATGGCAGACAAACAACTCGAAGCGCTCGGTCAACCGAGGATCCTCGGGAGAACGCTTGGTTAGCGGAGAGACCTCCACGGGATACATGGTGATAAAGGTGGGCTGGATCAAATGCTCCTCTACCTTCTGATCAAAGCAAGCATAGAGTGCATTACCCCAGGTCTTCTCAGCAGCATCTGCCAGCTCCACACCGGCAGCCTCAGCGGCAGCAACCGCCTCTGCATCATCGGTGATGGCACCAAAATCGACGCCCAGGTATTCCTTAACAGCTTCCACCATGGTCAGACGGCGCCAGCCGGGAGTCAGGTCGATCTTCTCGCCCATCCACTCCACTTCATAGGTGCCCAGGATATCCTTGGCAGCACCGGAGAGGATACCCTCGGCGATATCCATCATGTCATGGAAATCCGCATAGGACTGATACAATTCAACGGTGGTGAATTCCGGATTGTGCTTGGGATCCATACCCTCATTACGGAAGATACGACCGATCTCATAGACACGCTCCATTCCGCCGACGATCAGCCGCTTAAGGGGCAGCTCGGTAGCGATACGCATGAACATATCAATATCCAAGGTGTTATGATGGGTGATGAAAGGCCGTGCAGCAGCACCGCCAGCAATGGTAT
>JAZNVY010000126.1:0-2680 GCA_045593105.1 Eubacteriales bacterium | reverse complement strand
ACGATCAGGGCATGGACGCCATGCGCCCCAAGGTGGATATTCCCCGTATCTTCCCGAACTTTGAAGCGGATGTCAACGATCCTGCCTCCTATGATTTTGAATTTACCGATCATATGCTCTCGGAGCTTTTGAAGTATGATTGCGTCCCTTATTACCGACTGGGCGTCACCATCGAGAATGCAGTGCGCCAGGGCTTCAAGCCCCGTCATATCTATCCTCCTGCGGATTTCAATAAATGGGCAAGGATCTGCGAGCATATCATCCGTCACTATAACGAAGGCTGGGCGGATGGCTTCCATTATGACCTGAAGTATTGGGAGATTTGGAACGAGCCGGAAAACGGTTATCCCGGAGCGCCGGTTAAGCGGATGAATCAATGCTGGCTGGGTACCAAGGAAGAGTTCTATGAGTTTTATGGCACTGTCGCCAAGCACCTGCGCGCTTGCTTCGGTGATACTATCAAGATCGGCGGCTATGCCGCCTGCACCATGTACGGCTTTTTCCCGGACGAAGTTCCGCCCAGCCGTGCAGACGGTTCTGCCACCTATCGCGTAGAGTTCTTTGAAGGCTTTTTGGAATACAGCCGTAAGAATAACGTACCGTTGGACTTCTTTACCTGGCATTCTTATTGGGATACCCCCCATAATTTCATCATGGCGAAAAAGTTCCGGGAACATCTGGATGCCTATGGCTTTACCCATACTGAAAGCCATTTCAACGAGTGGAACACCCATTACACCGTAGAGGAGAGAGGCACTGCCGAGGCAGCCGCCCATACCGCTGCTGTCATGCTGGGAATGCAGGATCTGCCGGTGGATATGCTGATGTATTATGACGCACGGTTCGGCACCTCCGTGTATGGTGGACTCTTTAACTGCGAAACCCGTCAGCCCTATGCCACCTACTATACCTTAAAGGCCTTTGGTGAGCTGTACGTGTTGGGTAATCAAGTAGAATGTACGGCGGAAGAGGGGCTGTATGCCGTCGCCGCTACCGACGGCACCGCCAAGGCGGTTATGATCGCCAATATCGGAGAGGACACCACCCTCACCACCAATCTGGAGGGCTTTGAGGTGTATCTCATCGATGAAGAGCATTCACTTGAAAAGGCAGACTGGAAATCGGAAGAATTCCTTTTAAAAGCCAATCAGGTCGTTCTCTTAAAGAAATAAAAACGGGGCTGTAAACAAACGAATGTTTTTTTACAGCCCCTTTTTTAGGGGATAGGAAAAAATGTTTGGAAATTTCAAACCGAGCCATAGGGCGAAAAATTCGCCCTATGGGTCACCCGAAGGTGTATGTGATACACCGAGCGGCCAGGTTTGGGATTAGCAAAAAGCATCATATAAAAAGTAAAAATCGTAGTTCTGTGATTTTTTCTTCCTTTTGGCAAATGAAAACTTTTATAAATCTATATTTTTCTGTGTTCTTTCTTGCTTTTTGCGTTCTGGACTTTTTTTACAGCCCCTTTTTACTTACTTTTCTTCGATAACGGTCATACCGCCCATGTAGGGACGAAGGGCTTCGGGAATACGGACGGAATACTTGCCATCCTTATACTCCAGGTTGTTCTCCAAGAATGCGATGAGCATCCGGGGAGGAGCAACGACCGTATTATTAAGGGTATGCGCCAGATACTTTTTGCCATCCTCGCCCTTCACGCGGATGCCGAGGCGACGTGCCTGGGCATCGCCCAGGTTGGAGCAGGAGCAGACCTCGAAGTATTTCTGCTGCTTGGGAGACCAGGCTTCCACGTCGTAGGACTTGACTTTCAGATCGGCTAAGTCACCGGTGCAGCACTCCAAGGTGCGGACGGGGATATCTAAGGAGCGGAAGAGCTCGACGGAATAACTCCACATCTTATGGAACCAATCCATGCTTTCCTCCGGCTTGCAGATGACGATCATCTCCTGCTTTTCAAACTGATGGATACGGTAGATGCCGCGCTCCTCAATGCCGTGCGCACCCTTTTCCTTACGGAAGCAGGGGGAATAGCTGGTCAGGGTCAGAGGCAGGCTGGATTCGGGGGTGATAGTGTCGATAAACTTGCCGATCATGGAGTGCTCGCTGGTGCCGATGAGATAGAGGTCTTCGCCCTCGATCTTATACATCATGGCGTCCATTTCCTCAAAGCTCATAACGCCGGTCACCACGTTGCTGCGGATCATGAAGGGGGGGATGCAATAGGTAAAGCCCTTGTCGATCATAAAGTCGCGTGCATAAGCCAGAACAGCGCTGTGCAGACGGGCAATATCACCCATCAGGTAGTAGAAGCCGTTGCCGGAGGTCTTGCGGGCGGAATCAAGGTCGATACCGCTCAGGCGCTCCATGATTTCCACATGGTAGGGCACCTCAAAATCGGGGGTGACAGGCTCGCCGTAGCGCTGCACTTCGACATTTTCACTGTCGTCCTTGCCAATCGGCACGGAGGGATCAATGATGTTGGGGATGACCAGCATGCGCTGACGGATCTCCTTCTGCAGCTCGTCCTCCTTGGCGGCCAGGCCTTCCAGCTCAGCCTTGCAGGCAGCGACCTTTTCCTTGGCAGCCTCGGCGGCGGCAGCGGCTTCGGCGTCGCCCTTCTTGGCCTTGCCCATCAGGCCGCCAATCTCCTTGGAGGTCACCTTGATCTGGTTGCGGAGGCTGTCCGCCTGCTGGATGGCAGCGCGGTAGGCCTTGT
>JAZNVY010000125.1:0-1949 GCA_045593105.1 Eubacteriales bacterium | reverse complement strand
TGAATACTTCTTATCAAGAGTGGCTGAGGGAACAGGCCCTGCGAAGCCCGACAACCTGCGTAAGTAAGGTGTCAAATCCTGCGGATTTTATCCGAAAGATAAGTTTTAAGCGCTCTTGATCTGCAAGAGCGCTTTTATTATTTTGGAACGAGAAGGAAAGGAAGAAGAAAAATGAGTAGAAATTATTTGTTTACGTCTGAGTCGGTCACCGAGGGGCATCCTGATAAAATTTGTGACCGCATTTCTGATAGTATTTTGGACGCCATTTTGGCGATGGATCCGGAAGCACGCGTCGCCTGCGAGAGTACGGTGACCACCGGTACCGTTCACGTGATGGGTGAGATCACCACTAAGGCGCAGGTGGATTATCAGAGCATCGTCCGGGAGACCATTCGGGAGATCGGCTATGACCGCGCTAAGTACGGCTTCGACTGCGATACCTGCGGTGTTTTGATCACCTTGGATCGTCAGTCTCCCGATATTGCCATGGGCGTAGACCGGGCATGGGAAGCAAAAGAGGGCGATGAGGACGCCGCCATGTCCACCGGTGCCGGTGACCAGGGCATGATGTTCGGTTATGCTTCTGATGAAACCGAGGAATTGATGCCGATGGCCATCTCTTTGGCGCATAAGCTGGCTAAGCAGCTGACCTTTGTGCGGAAAGAGGGTATTCTGCCTTATCTTCGTCCCGACGGTAAGACCCAGGTGACGGTAGAGTACGAGGATGACCGCCCGGTTCGGGTCGATACGGTGGTCGTTTCCTCTCAGCATAGCCCCAAGGTCTCCTTGGAGGATCTGCGCCGGGATATTCTGGATAAGGTCATTCGTCCCATCATCCCTGCTGAACTGCTCATTGATACCAAGTTTTATATCAACCCCACCGGCCGCTTCGTTGTGGGCGGCCCCCAGGGTGATAGCGGTCTGACCGGTCGTAAGATCATCGTCGATACCTATGGCGGCTATGGCCGCCATGGCGGCGGCGCCTTCTCCGGTAAGGATCCCACCAAGGTGGATCGCTCTGCCGCATATGCCGCTCGTCACGTGGCGAAGAATATCGTGAAGGCCGGCCTTGCCAGAAAGTGCGAAGTGGAATTGGCATACGCCATCGGCGTTGCCCGTCCCGTTTCGGTGTCGGTAGATACCTTCGGTACCGCTACGATCTCTGAAGAAAAGATCCTTGAGGTGATCGAGAAGTTCTTCGACCTTCGCCCTGCGGCCATTATTAAGAACTTCGACCTCCGCCGTCCCATCTATACCCCCACCTCCAGCTACGGTCATATGGGGCGTGAGGATCTGAACCTGCCTTGGGAGGATACTTCCATCGCCGATGAGATCCGCGCTTACGTAGAAAAATGATAATGAAATGCCCGGTGCTGTGCACCGGGCATTCCTTTTCTGCATATCTTGATAACAGGAGGAATGGCTATGATGATACATATGGCTTGGGTACTGTTATCTTTTTTTGCAGTGGTCGGTGTTTTGGAATGTATATTAGGGGTATTGGAGTTGCTTGCTCTTCGCCGCGTCCATGCAGTCAAGAAAGCGGTGCTCCGGATTGAATTATCCGGGGAAGAACCCCATTTGGAATACCTTTTAAATACCCTTTGCATTAAAGTAGACCGCTTGAATATCGGAAATCGGGAAGTCGTGCTGGAGATCGTAGACGGCGGTCTTTCACCGGAGGCCTATCGGCAAGTCGAGCAATATTGCGAAAAAAATCCATGGGTCTTATTTACAGCGCCTGCAAAGAATGATATAATATAATTTAATGAAGTTAAAAAGGAGGTGCTTATCGTGGAGGAACAAATTGAAGGAACAGTAGAAGAAGTGATCTATGAAAATGAATCCACCGGCTATCGGGTCTTCAGCTTGGATTGCGATGGAATTCTTCATATCGCGGTAGGCACCTGTGTTTCCATCTATCCCGGGGAGCTGGTCAATGCGGTGGG
>JAZNVY010000124.1:0-5092 GCA_045593105.1 Eubacteriales bacterium | reverse complement strand
CGGAATATCATCAAGGCGGCTGTGGAATACATGAAAGTGAGCGGCATTGCCGACGAAATGAAGATCCTGCCGGAGTTTGAGTTCTATCTCTTTGACGACGTGACCTGGAACGTGGAGGGCAGATACATCGGCGCCACCGTCGATGCCAAGCAGTCCTATTGGAATTCCGATAACGAGGGTCACGGCGTGGTGGTTCCCAAGCAGAAGAACTATCATATTGCCAAGCCCTTTGATACTTCATACGAGTGCCGCAGCGAGATGTGTATGCTGATGAAGGATGCCGGCATTGAGATCAATTATCATCATCCCGAAGTGGCGGCTTCCGGTCAGTTTGAGATCGAGCCCCAGCTGGGCGAGATCGTCCATATGGCGGACGCTACCATGATGATCAAATATATCATCCATAATACTGCCCTCAAGTACGGCAAGAGTGCCACCTTTATGCCCAAGCCCATTTATGGCGAGGCAGGCAGCGGTATGCACGTGCATATGATCCTATTTAAGGACGGGCAGCCGGTCTTCTCCGACGATAACGGCTATTCTCATTTGAGCGAAACGGCTCATTATTTCATGGGCGGTCTTTTGAAGCATATTGGCTCTCTCTGCGCCATCACCAACCCCAGCACCAACTCCTTTAAACGGCTGGTGCCCGGCTTTGAGGCGCCGGTGACCGTCGGCTATGCTACCTCCAACAGAAGTGCGGTCATCCGTATTCCCGCCTATGCCAAGAGCCCGGATAAGCGTCGTTTTGAGCTGCGGAACCCCGATGCTACCTGTAACCCCTATTTCTGCTATGCGGCCATCCTTATGGCGGGTCTGGACGGCGTTAAGAACAAGATTGATCCCCATGCCAACGGCTGGGGTCCCTACGATATGAACCTCTATAATCTGCCCGAAGAGGAAAAGGCAAAGCTGCAGGGGCTGCCCGTATCGCTGAACGATGCGCTGGATTGCTTAGAGCAGGATTTTGCTTACCTCACTGAGGGCGGCGTCTTCCCCGAGGAGCTGATCCGCAACTTCATCAAGATGAAGCGTGCGGAGTGCCAGGAGTTGGCGAAGATCCCCCATCCTGCGGAGTTTGAGAAGTACTATAATCTGTAATAACGAGGGTCTGCGATCAATGATCGCAGACCCTTTAAACGGAGGAATTGAAATGAAAGCGGATGCAATCATTTTTGATAAAGACGGGACGCTGATCGACTTTGATGCGTTCTGGATCTCCATTTCAGAGAAGGCCATCGGCGCGCTCTTGAAGGAGCTTCATCGGGAGGATATTCCTATGGAAGAACTCCTTTTTGCGCTGGGCGTCCGGGACGGTGAGACGGACGTGGACAGTATTTTATGCAAGGGTACCTACGAGCAGATGGGGGAGATCGTCCATGCGGTCTTGGCGCGCCACGGCTGCGAGATCGGTCGGGAGGATGCCATTCGCTTGGTGCTGGATCTCTATACTGCCAATATGGGCGAGGGGACTGTGAGGCCTACCTGCCCGGGGCTTGCCGATGCTTTAAAAGCGCTGAAGGTCCAGGGCAAGCGGCTGGCGGTGGTGACCACCGATAACGACGTCATGACCCGGCGGTGCTTGCAGGAGCTGGGGATCGAAGAACTCTTTGAGCGGATCTATGCTGATGACGGCAAAACGCCTATGAAGCCGGATCCCTACTGTGCGGAGGATTTTTGCCGTCGGCTGGGGATCACCAAGGAGCGTCTTTTGATGGTGGGGGACACCATGACAGACGTGCACTTTGCCCGAAACGCCGGGATTTCGGTGGTGGGCGTCGCCAAACGAGCCGCGCATCGGGAATTTTTAGCGCCCCACGTGGATCACTTGGTAGCAGAGATCGCGGAGCTTCCGGCGCTTTTGGGTGAATAAGATGCGGCACGGAATTTTAGCAGGGATCACCTGGGCGCTGGAAACGGTGGTGCTGGGTATCGCCTTGAGCATGGCTCCCTTCCTTCGTTCGGAGCAGGTCGTTTTTTTAGCGCCTTTTATTGCGACCTTTCTACACGATGCCTGCTCTTCGTTTTTTATGCTGATCTATCATGGCGCGCGGCGGCAGATCAAAGGGCTCTTGCCGGTTTTGCGCTCCCGAAATTTCAAGTTTCTGGTGCTGGCATCTGCCATCGGCGGTCCCATGGGGATGACCGGCTACGTCCTGGCGGTGAAGTACATGGGTTCCTCCATGGGGGCAGTTGCCAGCGCGGTCTATCCGGCCATTGGGACGGTATTGGCCTTTCTCTTTTTAAAGGAAAAGGTGCGCTGGTATCAATGGATCTTTCTGGCCGCCGCCTTGCTGGGGGTATACGGGCTGAGTTATTCCCCCGATCTCCATCCGGAAAACTTCTGGCTGGGGATTTTGGGGGCGGCGATGTGTGCCTTCGGATGGGGAATCGAGGCGGTCATTCTGGCTAAATGCCTGAAAGACCCGATCATTACCAATGAATACGCCCTTTGGGTGCGGCAGACCACCTCGGCACTCATTTACGGACTGATCTTACTACCGGTTTTGGGCGGATGGAGCGTGACTGCCGGACTTTTTACCGCCGGAAACGTCCGCCTCTTTGTCACGGTGGCGTTGGCCGCCCTTTCAGCGACGGTTTCTTATCTCTTTTATTATAGAGCCATCGCCGGAGTAGGCGCTTCCAAGGCCATGGCGCTGAATATAACTTATACGGCGTGGGCGATCGTGTTCACCGTCCTCTTTACCGGGGATACCGGTGTTTTAAACCCCATGACGTTACTTTGTGCAGGGGTCGTGGTCGTCTGCGGAATTTTTGCGGCGACGGATCTGCAAAAACTTTTTGGAAAAAGGAGCGCGCATGAAAACCAATAAAAAGACATTAAATATGGTGCTGGCGGTGCTGTTTTTGGCGATGGCCTATGCCATTCCGTTTCTGACCGGTCAGATCCCGGAGATCGGCAAGATGCTTTGCCCCATGCACATCCCGGTACTGCTTTGCGGCTTTATCTGCGGCTGGCATTGGGGGCTGGCGGTGGGGGCGATCACGCCCCTTTTGCGGTCGGTGACCTTAGGGGTGCCGCTGCTCTTTCCCTCGGCGGTCTGCATGGCCTTTGAACTGGCGGCGTACGGTGCCCTTGCCGGCTTACTGCATCGCGTACTGCCGCGGAAAAGGCTCTATATCTATTGCTCCTTGCCGGCGGCGATGATCGGCGGTCGGCTGGTCTGGGGTGCGGCGATGTTCATTGCTATGGGGCTGCGCGGCGAACCCTTTGGCTTTGCTGCATTTCTGGCCGGGGCGGTGACCAACGCTCTGCCCGGTATTTTGGTACAGCTTGCGCTGGTGCCGCCCTTGGTCATGCTTTTGGATCGAAGAAAAAAGACGGAGTGTGCAGTATGAACGAGCAGCTCTTTTTACCGCTTTTTGAAAAGCTGGATGCCCTTTTGGAAAAGGGCGAAGTGCGCCTCGCCATCGAGGGTGGGAGTGCCAGCGGAAAGACCACCCTGGCGGAGCAGATAGCGGAGCGTTACGATTGCAATATTTTTCATATGGACGACTTCTTTTTACAGCCCTTTCAGCGGACGCCGGAGCGGCTGGCAGAAGCAGGCGGAAACTTAGATCGGGAGCGGTTTTTCGAGGAGGTACTGCGTCCTTTCTCGGAGGGAAAACCGGTGGCGTATCGGCGGTACGATTGCAAGACGGCGACCCTCCTGCCGCCGATGAGGATTGCACCCAAAAAACTGACGGTGGTGGAGGGGGCATACAGTATGCACCCGACCCTTGCCGCCTATTATGATCTCTCGGTCTTTTTGGAGATCGAGCCGGAAGTGCAACGGGAGCGGATCTTAAAACGAAACGGCGCCGAGCAGGCGGTTCGCTTTTTTGAGGAGTGGATCCCTATGGAGCAGCATTATTTTGAAAAAACTGCCGCCAAGGAGCGGTGCGATCTGATCATTCGGTCTGTTTGATGAACCAAAATGCCCTTGTATACATTTGTATATTAGGGTATTTTTTTTATACTTTCGGTCATTTTTAAGCCTCTTGCTTGACACCTATTTTTGCACCATGGTACTATTTTTATATATTATATATGGCACTTGCCCAAGGAGGAAAAAACAATGGATACGGCTTTGAAGATCGTGACTTTTAACGTCAAATGCGGTTGGTACGGAAAGACTCTGGACGGGATCGCCGCGCTGCTTCGCGAGGTGGATGCGGATATCGTGGGGTTGCAGGAAGTGGACGTCAATACCAAGCGGAGTCTCAAGCATTCCGACGTGGTCAACCAGGTGGAGTATATCGCCGAAAAAGCCGGCTACAAATATTGGTATTTTGCCAAGGCTTTGGACTATCAGGGCGGTGCGTACGGTCACGGCGTATTGAGCAAGCATCCCATTTTGAAATCCACGGTGATCTGGCCGGATGCCCAGACCGAGGGCAACGAGGCGCGCAATATCGAGCGTCATGAAATTCAAGTGGGGGATAAGGTGGTCGGCTTCCATAACTGCCATCTGGATTTCCAGCAGGGACCCGCTCAGTATAAGGAGATCGAGGTTAACTATATGACCCGGGATCGGTATTCCATCTTCGTGGGGGATATGAACACCCGGGTGGATCGCCTGGACGGCGTGGTGGATACCGAGAAGTTTGAACTACTGCCCGGTAATGCACGCATCGACCACGTCATCGTTTCCAAGGACACCATCGACTATGAAAAGGACGAAGAAGGAAACGGCCGCTATATCATCGAGACCGAGACCAGCGACCACAATTTGATCTATGCTTTGGTGAAATTGAAATAAAAAACCTATACCTTGACATTAATAATTGTACATGTTATCATATTTGTGTGAAAATCCTTTGCGAAGGGGAATTTGATCATGAAGACTAATTTAGTACGTAAAATCGCTTTGGTTATGGTGATCGTCATGGCGCTTTGCAGCTTTGCCGGCTGTAAGCGAGCAGGCGGGAATAACGAAGCGTTGAAGCAGGTCATCGAAATGGAAGGCGTGGCCGGAGACGAGATCGTTATTGAGATCCCGGCACCCGGCGAGGAGTCCGAGGAGGAAGACGAAAACACCGGCGGCGAAGACACCGGTGACGAAAACACCGGCGACGAGAACACCGGCGA
>JAZNVY010000123.1:0-3377 GCA_045593105.1 Eubacteriales bacterium | reverse complement strand
TGCTGTGCATTCGTCTGCCCGGCAAACCGTCCCTTGATCCAGTCCAATCGTATCGCAAAGGCAAAGCTCCGCGAAGCGATGGCTAAAGAAAAAGCAAAGGAGGCATCTGTCTGATGGCGTTGAAGCTGCAACTTTCTTCTTCTCCTCATATTCTTACTAAGAGAACGACGCGGAACATTATGCTGGACGTGGTGATCTCTCTGCTGCCTGCTACCGCCGCCGGTATTGTCTGGTTCGGCTGGCCGGCTGTTTGGGTGATCCTCGCCTGCGTTGTCACGGCCGTTCTTGCAGAATGGTTATTTAATCTCGCGATCAAAAAAGGTCCTACTCTGCAGGATTGCTCTGCGGTGGTGACCGGTCTTTTGCTGGCACTCAATCTGCCGGCTAACGTGCCCATCTGGCAGGCGGTGCTCGGTGCGATCTTCGCGATCGTCGTCGTAAAGGGCTTATTCGGCGGAGTGGGACGAAATATCGTCAACCCTGCCATCACCGCCCGTGTCTTTATGCTGATTGCCTTCGGCTCTATGGCAAAGGCCGCTTTCCCGGTGGACTCCACCGCCGGGGCAACACCGCTGGTAGAGCTGGCAGAGGGCAAGACGCCGGAGCTGCTGGATCTCTTCATCGGTAACCATGGCGGTGCCATCGGTGAGACCTGCGTGCTGGCACTGCTGATCGGCGGTATTTATCTCCTGGCGCGTCAGATCATCTCCTGGCATCTGCCGGTGGCCTTTATCGGCACCGTTTTCCTCTTTACCTGGGCGGTGGTCGGCTTTGACGCAACCGTTGCACTGGCTTGGTGCCTTTCCGGTGGTCTCTTCCTGGGTGCCATCTTTATGGCAACCGATTACGTTACTGCGCCGGAGACCGGTTGGGGGAAGATCGTATTCGGCGTGGGTGCCGGTATCATTACCGTCCTGATCCGTTTCTGGGGTAATTATCCTGAGGGCGTGTCCTTTGCGATCCTTTTGATGAATATTTTGAATCCCTTTATTGATAACTGGACTGCCCGTAAGCCGTTTGGAGGGGATAGAAAATGAAAAAGTATATCAAAAGTCTGGTGGTTTTGACCGCCATCTGCGGCATTATCGCCATGCTGCTTTCTGCTGCGAATTACGTGACCTCTCCTGTGATCGCGAAAAATGAAGCTGCCGCCGCCAACGAGGCGCTCTTGGTCGTTATGCCGGAGGGCGAAGAGTTCCAGGCGATGGATCTTTCCTCTTACGAGCTCCCTGCTACGGTGACGGAGGTATTCTCCGAAAAGAACGGCGGCTACGTCGTGAAGCTCCGGACTGCCGGCTATGGCTCTGATATGGTCATTATGTGCGGCGTGGATCAAAGTGGTACTGTGACCGGTGCCACCTGTCTTTCCAGCAACGAGACGCTGGGCTATGAGCAGACCTACGGCGAGACCGCCAAGGGTGCTACTGCTGAGACGGTGGACGGACTGGACGTCATCTCCGGTGCCACTAAGACCACCGAGGGCTATAAAAATGCGGTAAAGGATGCTTTGAATGCGGCGGTCATTCTGGGCGGCGGATCGGTGGATCTGCGCTCCGAGGCTGAGATCCTGCAGGATCAGCTTTCTGCGGCACTTCCCGATGCGGAAGGCAAGTTTACCGAACTCTTTATGACCGAAGAAGCGGCGGACATTTCCGCTGTCTATACCGCCGATAACGGTGCCGGTGCGGTCTGCATTTCCGGCGAGCAGTTTATTGCGGTCACCGGCGAGGGCAACGTCCTCACCGAGGGCGTGGAGGAGACTTTAGCCGGTCGGATCGCCGATCAGGCGAAGAAACTGCTCAGCTCTACGGCGGAAGAACTGGATCTTTCTCCATACGCCGACCTGCCCAGCCACCTTTTGAAGGCTTATAAGACCAATGGCGGAAGCTACGTCTTTGAATTGAAGGCTAACGGATTTGGCATCAACGGAGATGAATGGTACAGTCCATCCGGTAAACCCATTCTGCTGAAGGTCTCTGCCACCGCCGAGGGCAAGATCATTGCCTGCAAGACGCTGGAGCAGTATGAGACCGAGGGGATCGGCTCTGCCTGCGGAGACGCTTCCTTCTACAGCCAGTTCAACGGCAAGGATGAATCCAACTATAAAGAGATCGACGGCATCAGCGGTGCCACCCTGACCACCAACGGCTATAAGACGGCGGTGGGCAAGGTCTTTGAGATCATTAAAATTTTGAAAGGAGAGGCTTAAATATGAAAAAGAACGAAAATCTTTCCATCTTGATGAAGGGCCTGCTCCTGGAGAACCCGGTCTTCGTCCTGATTCTGGGCACCTGCCCGACGCTGGCGGTCACCAATAGCGTCATTGGCGCCTTGGCCATGGGTCTTGCGGCAATGGCCGTACTGATCTGCTCCAATACGGTGATCTCCCTTCTTAGAAAGCTGATCCCCGATATGGTCCGCATCCCTTGCTATATCGTCGTCATCGCCGGATTTGTGACGCTGGTGCAGATGTTTATGCACGCGTTCCTGCCGGAGTTATACGATCTTTTGGGCGTATATCTTGCGCTGATCACCGTAAACTGCATTATCCTCGGTCGTGCCGAGATGTTTGCCGGGAAGAACTCCGTCGGCAAGTCGGCGCTGGACGGCCTGGGCATGGGCTTGGGCTTTACCATCGCACTTTTGGCGATGGCGACCATTCGTGAGGTCTTCGGTGCCGGTACCTTTGCCGGGATCGAGATTCCGTTTTTGATCGACCACACCGTCAGCTTCCTGGTCAAAGCACCCGGCGGTATGCTGGTGTACGGTCTTTTGATCGCCGTGGTCAGCTGGCTGACCAGCGGTCAGTTCCCCAAAAAGAAGAATTTCGGCTGTGCCGGCTGCCCCTCGGCGTCCTACTGCAAGCCGGGTTCTTGCGAAAAAACTTTAAAGGAGGGCGAATAAGATGGATGCAGTAAAAACCATGATCATCATCATTATGTCTTCCGTATTGGTCAATAACTACGTTTTGAGCCAGTTCTTGGGAATCTGTCCCTTCCTGGGTGTTTCCAAAAAACTTAACCAGGCCACCGGTATGGGGATTGCCGTAATCTTCGTTATGCTGATGGCTTCGGCGGTGACCTGGCCTATTCAATACTACGTCCTGGATAAAAACGGACTGGGCTATATGCAGACCATCGTCTTTATTCTGGTGATCGCGTCCTTGGTGCAGTTTACCGAAATTGCGCTGAAAAAGTATATTCCCTCGCTCCATAAGAGCCTGGGCGTTTATCTGCCCTTGATCACCACCAACTGCGCGGTGCTGGGTGTTACCATCAATAATATTACCGACGGTTATAATTTTCTGGAATCCATGGCCAGCTCTCTCGGCTGCGGCTTGGGCTTCCTTTTGGCGATGGTGCTCTTCTCCGGTTTGC
>JAZNVY010000122.1:0-6923 GCA_045593105.1 Eubacteriales bacterium | reverse complement strand
GGAAGATTTCAAAGCAACCATTGGCCGCCGGATTGAAAAGGTGGCAGAGGTGCATTATGCCTATCAAGAGCTTGATAAGATCCCCGAAGGAGTCATTGAAATCCCGGCAGATCGTGTCAAGCCTTGGGGCACCGGTCATGCAATCCTTTGCTGCAATGAATTTTTGGATGCGCCCTTCGCCGTCATCAATGCCGATGACTTCTACGGTCGTGATGCTTTTGTCCAGTTGTACAACTATCTCAAGGATGCAGGTGAGTCAGATCCCATGAAGATCTCTATGGTCGGCTACGTTCTGGAAAATACTCTGACCGATAATGGCCACGTGGCGCGCGGTGTTTGCCAGGTCAGCGAGGATGGCTATCTGCAAAAAATCAACGAGCGAACCATGATCCAGAAGATCGACGGCCAGGCTCATTTTTCAGAAGACGGCGCTGAGACCTTCGTTCCCGTTTCCAATACCGCACCGGTATCCATGAATATGTGGGGATTCCCCTTAGCCTATCTCCGCGCGCTGGAAGAGAAGTTTCCTGAATTTCTCAAAAAAGCGGCGAAGGAAAACCCCTTAAAGGGGGAATTCTTTCTTCCAATGGTGGTCGATGAGCTGTTGTGCGAAAAGAAAGCCACCGTCAAGGTGCTGCACAGCGCTGATAAATGGTTTGGCGTCACCTACAAAGAAGATAAACCCGGCGTCGAAGCCGGTATCCAGCAATTAAAGGACCAGGGCAAGTATCCGCAAAAGCTTTGGGAGGCATAATTTCATGAGTCAAGACCTAAAAAAAGTGATCAGCGCTTTTGCATTTGAGGGGAACGTCGTTGAGATAAGACCCTTTGGAGGAGGCCACATCAACGATACCATTTTACTGACGACCGATAAGGACGCGCAGTACATTCTCCAAAAAATCAATACCTTTGTATTTACCAAGCCTCATGAGTTGATGGAAAACATCTTCAATGTGACCGAGTATTTAAAAAAGCGGATCATTGAGCAAAATGGAAACCCCAATCGCGAAACGCTTACCTTTATCCGAACCCGGGACGGTCGGAACTACTACGACGGTCCCGAGGGGAACTGGCGCGCCTATCGTTTTCAGAACGGACTGATGGCACTGAACGCCGCGCGTAGCGCCGATGATTTCTATGAAAGCGGCAAAGCCTTCGGCAGATTCCAGCATTTACTTCAAGATTATCCTGCCGAGACCCTCTATGAGACGATCCCCCATTTTCACGACACCCCCGAGCGGATGCGGCAATTGCACGAAGCCATTAAGCAGAACGTTTCCGGGCGGTTGGAGAATGTCCGGGATGAGGTCGCCTTTGCTCTGGAGCGTGAGCAATCTGCCGGCATTATTATGGAGCTTCAAGCAGAAAAGGTTCTTCCCGTCCGCGTCACCCACAATGATACCAAGCTAAACAACGTTTTGCTGGACCCCATTACCGGAGAAGGCGTCTGCGTCATTGATCTGGACACGGTGATGCCCGGGCAAGCTATCTTCGATTTTGGCGATGCAATTCGCTTTGGCGCCTCCACCGCAGCAGAAGATGAATCCGATCTTTCCAAGGTGGAATTAGATCTTGAACTGTTCGAAGCCTTTACCAAGGGTTTCCTGGAGGGATGCCACGCAGTACTGACCCCCGCAGAGAAAGATCTTTTACCCACCAGCGCTTGGATGATGACCTTTGAAAACGGCGTACGCTTTTTGACCGACTACCTGAACGGAGACGTCTACTATAAAACCGACTATCCGGAGCACAATCTGGTGCGTGCCCGGAACCAATTTAAATTGGTACAAGAGATGGAAGCAAAGCAAGATCAAATGCAGGCTATCGTCGCTCAACATTAAACAAAAAGAGGTTTGGAATGATCCAAACCTCTTTTTTTCTTCCTTTTTTGACAATCAAAAAGCGGTTTCCTTTAGGAAACCGCTTTTAAAGTTTAAGATTTACTTCACATCCACAATGGGATACTTGGAATGAGCGCGAAGGACACGCTCCATCATGGTGGCCATCTCCGCTCTGGTCGCAGTACCCTGCGGATTGAATTTTCTGTTCTCATCGCCTGCGATCAGACCGGTCTTGACAGCACGCGCAGCAGTCTGCTTTGCCCAATCGCTGACGGTGTGCATATCGGTGAGCTTATTGGAGGAACCATAAGTCTTGGTAGAGCCCGGCTCGATATAGTCGATAAAGCGAACAAAGAAGGTAGCAAGCTCTTCACGAGTAACATACTCATCACCGTTGAAGTAACCATAGGTACCCTTTACAACACCGATGGAGGAAAGGGCAATGGCATAACGATCATACCAGCTTCCGTACAAATCTTTAAATTTGATGCTTGTTCCGCCCAGTTCTTTCAGCAGAGCATTAAACTCGGCATCGGACATCTTTTCAACCGCGTTATCCTCCCAAAGATAACGGCCCAAAATCGTTACGACCATACCTCTGGTCAGCTCACTGTCGCCGTCGAAGTTTCCTTCGTCATCGCCAAGGATCAAGCTGAAGGATTTGGAAAATACAGCCATGTCGTAATACCAGCAAGCAGGATCATTCTTGTTGATATCGTTAAACTGCTTACCTCTGGCCAAACGCGCGTTGCTCCAACGCCACTGACTGCCGCTCCACGCAGTGTCGCAATCATTGCAGTAATATTTGATAAAACCGGATGCGCCCAGGGTGGGAGCCTTATACTGAATCACAGTCTTCTTCTCGGGATGTTTGCCGGTGGCTTTCGCCGTAACCTTGGTGTTGCCGCAAACACAAGCCTTGATGGTATCAGTCACGCAGTCACCCGACTGGATCAGCTTTGAGAAGGTACATGGAACGTTTTTAATTTCGGTACAGTTTTCGCAGCTATGGGTATTAGTTCCGGCGTTCTTCTTTAGGGTATGGCCGGTAGCGGTGCCTGATTCAACAACCTTATAGCTTCCGGTACAGCCATTAATGGTACACCGATAAACGGTATAGGCATTGGACGTACAGGTAGCAGGAACTTTGGTGGGATATTCGTGCCATACGCAAGCCATCACACGGTTGCAAGTCGTACAGACATGCTTGGAACCATCTTTCGTGTTGACTTTGTTCCATTTCCAGCTGCTGCACTCTACATAATCTTTTTCACCGCAAACAGTACAAATACGATAATGCCTTGCACTGGTGGTATCCTGATACCACTTAGTGCCCCACTTATGACCGCTGATATTGTTGACCTTGAACTCGATGCTGTATTTGCAATATTTACACACGATCTTGCTCGTGCCGTCTTTGGTACAAGTCTCTTTTTCTACCACAACAGGTGCCCCGAATTCACAGGACTTGTCGCCATATACTTCACCGCACTTACCGCAATACACACCGTGCTTTGCTTCGTTTTTTGCAGGATTACCGGTGGGTTTGGCATAAGCATTGCTATGGTTGCAATAGACCTCGACCTTAAGAGGAGCAGCGTCCTTAGTGTAGTCCTGACCGGCAACGTAAGGAATCTGCAAATTATTACCAACGCCACCATGATACATCTCATCGATGGTGCCCATCACATCATAGAATCCAAAGGACGCATCATCCTTCACCGTAAAGGAAACCTTGAACAAAGAGGTTACCGCCACATCCACGCCAGCAGCCCAAACAAGGCAAAGTTTACCGTCGGATATTTCGCCCTCAGTATACCCACCATTCAAACCAGTCACTTCATATGTATCGGTGAACAAGGTCTTATTATACGGCAACTTGACCTGGGCGCCGTTGGTTTCCATGGCGGAAGAAAGGCCGACGGTTACCGCCACCTTCTGGCCACGCTCCACTCGACCATCGGTATCATCGACAGTCAGCACCAACTGTGCCGCAGGAGCTGCAGAGGCCACTGTAATGGTGCAGAGCATGGAAATCAGCATCATTATAGTCAGCACGATCGAACTAACTCTTTTCAACATAATGTTCCTCCTTAGGATAGAGATAAAGACACTTATCCAATTATATATATTAATTATAACAAAGACCGCAAGAAAAAGACATTACCTTATGTTGCTTATTTAACACATTTTGTGCATTAAATAGCAACCGGCGGAAGGGTCGTGCCGTTGGGATCCCATTCCACGTATTGATTCATCCATTGCAATAGCATAATAGCATCTGCAAGCCCTACCGCACCGTTTCTGTCTGCATCAGCGGCCAACATATTCAGATCGCTGTCTTTCAGCTTGTCAACGAGCCGTCGCAAAATGGTTTGTACATCAGCCACGTCCACTTTTTTGTCCCCGTTCGCGTCGCCCCAGATGTAATCATAGATATAAACCAATTTTTCTGCCGGGCCGACAGTAATAGGTCGGAGCGCCCCATCAGTCATTTCTGTGGACGAAACCTTGATTTTATAATCGCCGGCCGTCACGCGGTTTGCGACACGGAAAGTTAGGCGGACCAGTCCACCGTCCCCCATAATGGTGTCCTCAGCAACCACAGCGACCGCCGTTTTCCCCGGCACCCATTCCACTAAAGCGGTCCCGTTCGCAGCACATAGCGTTCCCGCTTGGACGTCGGCCAGCGTCAACACGGAAGTATCAAAATCCAGTTGCAGCACTGCGCCGCTCAGCCCGGGATTATTCTGAATCAACACGTCTACAGTAATTTCAGATTTGATGGTGGTCTCATCCGGCATCTGCACCGCAAAAGACGCACCAGCCGGATCTGCAACAGCAGGAATTGCCCCAAGCATCATATTCAGCATGGATAAAACCATTATAATAGCGGTTAGTTTTTTCAGCATAAAGTCCTCCGCGTAAAATTATAAGTTTATTATAGCAGAACTGCCCAAAGATTACAATGCTTTCAACAAAAAAAGAGAGCAGACGATTGTCTGCGCTCTTTTATTTCATTTCTTTACTCACCAAAGAATTCCGCATCGGAAATCTGGAAGTTCAGATACTTCAGCAGATGGATCACATCGCTCATGTTGACATCACCGGTATTGGTGCCGTCTTCAAGATCGACGTTATCGTTTTCAAGAGTAAGATTTGCCAGATCGTCGGTGATGATGAAGCCTTCGACTTCAAAGGAGGTAGCACCGGCAGGTCTATTAAGATAGCGGAGCAAATAAATTGCATCCTGCAGGTTTACCAACTTATCGTTGGTCATATCACCCTTCACCAGACCACTATAGATCTTAATTATCTTTGTATAAGGTGCAAAATCAATCTTGGTCGTATAATCATCGTAGCTATAAGCATTGATTACTTCCACCGCAACGACAGTCTCACTATTGGCCAGCAGTTTTTCATCATCCTTCACTTCAAAGTTCAGGATCAATACTGAGCCGTCACCGGTCATATCCGTAGCGCTGATCACATGGATATTTTTATTGACACGGCCGGTAGCGCCCGTAATGCCTGCGGCATCAAAGAAAACATCCCAGTTGCCCTTTTCAGAACCCTTCAAGGTCAGCACGTCCGCATCATAGGTCAACTTGAAGTTAAAACCACCTACACCGGGGTTATTCTTCAGATCAATCTTAACCTGGAAGGTTTCGCCAACCTTAGCCTTAGTGGCATTCAGTTCCACAGCAGGCAGTTTGGCAATCGGTCTGGTTTCGATCTTTCCGCAGGCGCAGGTTCTCTTTTCTTCACCCTCGACCTCAATAGAGGGAGCAACCGTCTCCTGCCAAGCACCAAACACATGCTTCTCTAAATCGTTGGACGATTTGCCGCAAACCGAGCAACGGATCTCATGGTACTGTGGGAAGTTCGGCATTTCTACATAAGAATTCCAAACGTGAAGATTATCCCCGGAAATCACAGTGATGTGCTCATAGTCACAGACCGTACAGGAGATTACCACTGAACCGGCATCCTCAGGCTTACAAGAGGAGGCGGGAGCACGAGAGGTTTCCGTTAATTCGCCCTCACATTCAAAATAACCAAATTCCGTGTATGCATGACCGCAAAAAGAGCAAGCTTTATATACGTTGTGTGTTTGGGCGGGCGTCTCCGTATCGGTCTCAGTAATATTCTTCCAGCCGAGCGCGTCACAAGTGCCTTCGCCACCCTGGTCACAACGAACGATTGTCGAAGTACCAGCGATCGTCCAAGAACGTGTGCAAGCGTAGGAATGAGTACCATTTCCATTATCGGTGTACTTAATCTCGCAAGTATGGGTCGGGATAACATAGCCAACGAGCGCGCCTGTCGCAGGATCCTCCGTCCAGACAGCAGCTTTATCTTCATACCCCTTCAGACCCACCAACGCGCCTTCCACATCGGTATAGTCCGCAAAGCTTTCCACTACGGAAGCATCCTCAGGATTTCGAAGTTCAACGGTTATTCTTTCAATTTCTTTTTCATTTGCGGCGAGAAACGCAATTTCTCCGTCGCGGATGCCCCATACTTTTTCGGTGCTTGCTTCGTTGAGCTTACAGGCCGCTTCAAAGGGAACGTCGGCGAAATTCGTATTCACATTGGTAGCAGTTACAGTTGCTTTGTCATCTTGAACCTTCGCGCCATTGGCAGCATCCGTATAAACGTTGCTGATTTCAACGGTGGCAGTAGAACCGGCATAGATCGCGATGACGTTATCGTTAGCAACGTCAACTTTACAGGTAGAGCCTTCCTCTTTGGCTACGGTCGTGCCTGCATAGATGATGTTGTCCAGAGTGATCTTGGTACCGTTCTTATAAAGACCGATTACGCCCATAGCATACTCAGGTACGCTAAGGGTGGAAGCAATGTTGTTATAGATAAACGCAGTATCCAAAACAGCGATGTTCTTAAAGACGGAGCCGGTGGAAGAGATCTCACCGATAATGGTTGCATTTGCACTATCGAGATAATCGGTGCGGAAGGTATTGCCCTTCAGGATCACGTTGGTCATCTCGATGGGTGCAGCGGAAGCGTTACCAAAGATACACGCCTCGTTTACACCGCCGCCTTTATTATTGGAAGCAT
>JAZNVY010000121.1:0-5837 GCA_045593105.1 Eubacteriales bacterium | reverse complement strand
CTTCGTCCGCCTGCGCCGCCGAAAGCCGAAAGCCCACCAGCGTAATGACGGAGGACAGACTATCCGTCAGATTATTGATGCCGTCTGCCACGATGGCAATGGCGCCAAAAAACAGCCCGATCACCATCTTCGCCGCCGCCAACAGCAGATTGGTCACGATGCCCACCGCACCGGCCACCGCCCCGTATCGGGCGCGCACCACCGGGTCCCCGGTATTCTGATAATCACGCACAAATAAACGCTTGATCAGTTCAGTCATAAAAAAACACTCCTATAATGACAGCCGCACCTCGGTGCGGCTGTTCAATATTATTCAACAGGCATATTTCTATATACCGGTATTACGAAATGCGCCTTGGCATTGGGATCATTCTTAAAGGCACGGGCTAAAATCTTCGCCTCTTTTTCAGGTGCCCGAAGATCGCTCATATATTCCTTATTCCAAAATCCTGCATAACGAAAGAAATAAGGGGTAATGGCGCCTTGATCCAGATACTCATTCTTCACCCAGTTTGCGCCCTCCACGATCGCGCGGAACTCACTGTTCCAATTGCGATTCTTGGCATAGGCGGCTCCCTTTGTGGGATTACTGTCGATACAGTCGATGCCAAAGAAATTATGGTATCCCTCATAACCCGTGACGGCTCCACGAGCAAATTTAGAGGAGCCATAGCCCGATTCCTGCGCCGCACGGCACGCGATATAGTAGGGGTTCATCAGCAACGAATCGGACGCTGCCTTGAAGTATTCCACCGCATCCGCCTTGGAGATGATCTGGTTCGCATATTGCGGATATTTTTGCAGGGTAGCTTCATTTGCCCAAATGGCGGCAATTCCTGCATCATTCCAAGTCTGCTGATCGTAAACATCAATATTCAGCATGGCAAAGATCTCGGTCTCATTCAGATAATAGAGAGGATCCATATAGGTCTCTGCTTCCGGCTTATAAAGAGCAATATATTCCTGGATCTTGGCTTCACGCTCTTGTTTGGTATATCCATTGGACACAGTGTACTTCTTTTCATCCGCTTTGGTTTCTGCTCGCTTACGAATGATCTGCTCTAAATAAGTATTATAATCCCGCTCCACGTCCACAAAGGTGAAGTTCCAATTGGGGTGCGCTGCCTGCAAGGCTTCAATGGCGGTTTTATACCGCTCCGGCATCGTAGTCTCCGTCCAATTCCACTGGATATACTTCTTTTCGATATAGCCGATCTTTCCGGTTTTCAGCTGCTCGACCATGCAAAAATCGCCTTCGGTTTTTAAGTAATAAACTCTTGCATTATTTAAAAACTCGTCTAATACTGAAGACTTCACATCCGGCTTTTCATACATCGCCGCTTTCAGCTCGGTGCGAATTTTAACTTTTGAATAAGCATAGTCCGCCGCATTAGGATCGGTCAGCGCGATCAGGTATTCCCGCTTTTCCCCATTTCCTAAGGTCGCATCAATGACAATCTTAGCTCTGCCGTTGCCCAGCAGCAAAGCATCCCCCATTTTATAAGCTTTACTACTATAGGGGTAGTAGGAAGCATACTGCTCCACCGACACCTTGAATTCGGTAAAGCCTTTATAGCTCAGCAGCTTGCATTTTTTAAAATCTGCCGGCTGCGCCAGATAATAATCGGTGTCCACATGGAAATCGAGATCGAAGCCGCTGACCGTCAACCCATAATCTGCCGGATCGACGGGAGGAAATTCCGGCTCGGTCGCCGGAGGGGTCTCCGGTTCAGTTGCCGGGGGAGTCTCCGGATCGGTTGCCGGAGGGGTCTCCGGTTCAGGCTCCGGCTTCTCTGCCTCCATCATGGTATGGCACCGGTAAAAGACACAAGCCGCCTGATGGCGCGGTGCATACTGATGAGGATAGAAGTATCCCTCATCTCCCAAGAAAATCCCGGCTACGTTACATTTCTGCACGAAGGGGATCGCCCACTCATCGATCTGCGCCTGATCCTTAAAGGTGACCGCACCCTCAGTGGTCAATTTCTTTTTAAAAATGATCTCGATGGCATTGGCCAGCATTTTGCTCATTTCCTGGCGATTGACCGGGCGGTCGGGCGAAAACTCATTCTCCGAAGTGCCGGATACCAGACCCTCTTTATAGGCCCAGCTGATATAGGGATGATGCCATTCACCGACCGCAACGTCAACAAAATGACCGCCGTGGCTATAGGTCTTTACCTCCGCCTCGCTCAAGCCGCAAAGCCGGGAAAGAGCAGTGACGAACTCCGCACGGGTGATCTCTTCATCCACGCCGAAATAGTCCTCACTCTGGCCGTTGAAAAGACCCAATTCAATGGCTTTGGGAAGTTCTCCGTTTGTATAATACCATTCTTTAGTCTTATCTTGAAGATCGATAAAATCTCCCCACTTCGCCGCTGAGACGGGAATACCCATCAGCAGGACTGCCGCCATTAACGCGGCAATACCGTGCCGAAGCTTATTCCGCCCAGTTATGCGCAACCTTTTGAACATCATCATCGTCCTCCAAAGCATCCAGTAAAAGCTGCATTTTGAACCGATCCTTTTCGTCTGTAAGCGCCACGTCGTTATCGGCGATACGGGTCACCTCAGCGGTGAGGAATTCATAGCCCGCCGCCTCCAACGCCTGACGCACGGCAGAAAACTGCTCGGGCGCAGTCACGATCTCGAAAGCATCTCCTTCGCCATCGAAATCATCGGCGCCGTTATCCAAAGCGCACATCATCAGTTCATCTTCGTCCACGTCTTCTTTATCCACCACCAGCAGTCCGCACTGCTTGAACTGCCACATGACGCTATTGGTAGCGCCCAGGTTTCCGCCGAATTTATCAAAATAGTGGCGAATATTGGCGGCGGTACGGTTGCGGTTATCGGAAAGGCAGTCTACCACCACCGCCACACCGGCAGGGCCGTAGCCCTCGTAGATAAGGGATTCATAATCACTATTATCCTCCGCACCGGCAGCCTTTTTGATGGCGCGCTCAATATTATCATTGGGCACGTTGGCTGCTTTGGCCTTGGCGATGGCATCCGCCAAGCGGGAGTTGGAATCGGGGTTAGGACCGCCCTCTTTGACGATCACGCTGATCTCTCTTGCCATTTTGGTAAAGATCTTGGCGCGCTGGGCATCGGTCTTCCCCTTCTTGTTCTGAATATTATGCCATTTGGAATGTCCGGACATGATATTTGCTCCTTATTTGAAAAAATTTGTCAGTTTATTATAGCATAATCCCTTTTCAATTTCAACCCCATTGCAATCATTTCCAATTAATGCTATACTATTACCAATAAACAGTAAGGAGTCGATATCGTGAAGCTTTCCAAAAATACCAAGCGGTCTATTTTATTTTTCATATTGATCTTTACGGCGGCGCTCATTGGGCAGGCAACCGCCTACGGTTATCTCCACCCGGCGGATCCCTTGATCCTGCTGGCAGGAATGCTGCTTCCTACGCCCCACGCACTGATCAGCGTCGGCGCGGCCAGCCTGCTGGCGGACGCGGGCAAAGGCTATTATCTCCTGGCACCCGTCACCCTACTCATCAAGCTTCTGATGGTCTGGGCAGTCAAAGGCTTACTGCGCACCAAGCCGGCGAAAAAGCATCCCGAGTTGATGGTATCCATCGCCGCGTTGATCCCGGTGCCGGGCTATTATTTGGCAGAGCTGATCAATCAGTTCTTCCTCATCAAAAAGTCTGCCGCTTTTTCCATCGCCGCCGTCACCCTCCGCAAAGATCTGATTCAGGCATTTGCCGGCATCCTGCTCTTCATCCTGCTCTACGACCTTTATAAAGGCGTCAAGGCCGGCCGCGAAGAAATTGCGCGAATCAAAGCGGAAAAAGAGAATGACGGGCAATAAAAAGAGGACCTTGAAATTCAAGGTCCTTTTTTCTATTCTTCCGTTTGCTCCGGAGTCTCATCTGTCGGCTGATCTACCACGGGCGTTTCCTCCGATTCTTCGGTGGCCGGGGGATCCGGTTCAACCTCCGGCTCCTCTTCCGGTTCGGAAGGCTCCTCGGTGACCGGCGTATCCTCCTCAACCACCGGTTCATCCTCCGGCGGTGTTTCCGGGGTCTCCTCCGGCGTGCTCTCTTCCTCGACGGTCGGCTCTTCCTCCTCCGGCTCCGGTTCCGGCGTCGGTTCAGGGTCCGGCGTCGTCTGCGGCTTCGGGGTAATGACAGTACCGGTAAACCACGGCGTCCGATCTACGCCGTTCTCCTTCATATAATCGTCAAAGGAGATATCTTCAAAGATAAAGGCATTGAGCATATCCGCCGCATAATCCAGGTTATAGTATTTGCAGGAGCCCAGGCCTTTTACGTTCAGTCCGTAAGAAATCAACGCTTCTGTCGCAGGAATTTTGGCCTCTTTAAAGGTCAGTCCCTCGCTAACCAAAATGCCGGCCAATTTAAAGATCTCGCTATAGCTCAGCGAGGTCTGCATACAAGGCAGCATCGCACGAATCATCGCCGGATACTTCGAAATATCCATAGAAAGCGCGCGCTCAAATAATTGCTGCATCACCAAACGCTGACGCTCGGTTCGTCCGGTGTCATCATTCGTGCCTTTGATGGTAGCGGTCTTACGAATTCGCGAAAAGGCGACAGCCTGAATTCCGCTGAGGGTCTGGACGCCCGGCTCTTCCAAATAGTCCGGAGCTGTCCCGCTCTGCGCGTGCATCGATTGGATCAACCCGTTAGCCATCTTGACCTCTGTCTTGGTCAGCTCCGCCTCAACGCCGCCTACGAAATCAATGATATCCGCCATGCTCATAAAATTTACCGTCGCATAGTCCCGGATATTCAGATCGAAGGTCTGATTGAGGGTCTTGATCGCCAACTGTGGGCCGCCAAGATTATATGCCGCATTGATCTTTTGGTGACCGTACCCCTCCACCTTCACCAGACTATCGCGCAAAATGGAGGTCAGTTTGATATCGTTATGGTCTGCATCAATGGTAATGATCATAATGGAATCAGAGAGTCCCTTAAATCCGGCACTTCTGGAATCGATGCCGAAAAGTGCAATATTGGTGATTCCATCCGGACGCTCCAGCTTGACGTCCTCAATCCCCAGATCCTCCTCGCTGATCTCCACCTTATTGTACTCAAAGGTGGCAAAAGCACGGCTCAGCGCCACGCCGCCCCATGCCGTCATGCCGATGGCAAGAACCAGCGTTACTGCCGGTAAAATGTACGGCCGCAGCCGGCCTTCCGACAACAAGATTTTTTTGATAAACGCAATGATGCGTTTCATTGAAACACTCACTTCCTATATCGTTAGTCGCAGTATTTACTAGTATATTACGAAATACGAGAAAAATAAAGAATTTGTTGCAAAATTTTACTAAATTTTCATAGTCAGGCCGATCCGACGCTTCTGCAGGTCCACGGAAAGCACCTTGACCTTGACGATATCGCCCACCTTCAAGACCTCGCCGGGATGCTTAATAAACCGATCGCAGATCTGGGAGATATGCACCAACCCATCTTCATGGACGCCGATATCCACAAACGCACCGAAATCGATGACGTTCCGCACCGTACCCTGCAGCAGCATCCCTTCCTTGAGATCCTTCAGCTCCATGACGTCGGTCTTCAAGATGGGTTTCGGCAGTTCGTCACGGGGATCACGGCCGGGCTTTTGCAGAAAGGATGCAATATCCGTCAGGGTAGGCAGACCGATACCCAGCTGCTCTGCCAGCTTTTTGCCGTTTTCTCCTTCGATGAATTTACCGATGTTCTGAATGGCGCCGTTTTGCAATTCTGCCGGCTCGTAGCCGCAAAGCTTCAAAAAGGCTTCCGCCGCTGCATAGCTTTCCGGGTGGACAGCGGTGTTGTCCAAAGGATTATCGC
>JAZNVY010000120.1:0-4958 GCA_045593105.1 Eubacteriales bacterium | reverse complement strand
CGGCGCCGCCACCTTGACCCGGTATAACGGCACCGCTACCGACGTCTACGTCCCGAATACCATCGAGGATAACGGCGTGGAATACCCCGTTACCAAGCTGGGGGACAGTCTTTTTGAAAATAACGATACCCTGAATAGCGCCACCTTGGGTGCCGGTATTTTGGAGATCGGTGCAAAAGCCTTCTATGATTGCGATAACCTGGTCTGCGTCCTCATCAGCGAGGAGCTGACCACCATTGGCGAGGAGGCTTTCTGTAGCTGCGACGTCATGAACTCCATCATCCTCTACGACACCGTCACCGCCATCGGCACAAACGCCTTCGCCGAGTGTCCTAATTTGACCATTTGGTGTAACGAGAATCAGACGGCCCATCAGTATGCCGTAGCAAATGGCATCGCCTATTCCTTGCTTTCGGTAGAAACCGAACCCTTGACCTTCACCGTGGATGGAATTGAATATCTCATCACCGACGGCGAAGCATCTGCAATAACCCGAACTGATACGACCGCCAAAGAAATCACCATCCCTGCAACCGTGGAAGGCTATCCGGTTACAGACATTCGGGATATTTTTAAGAATAGTAGCATAACTTCTATTACCTTGCCCAATACTCTAAAGACTATTGCTGATAAAGCGTTTTATGGTTGTAGTTCATTAAAGAGCATCACGATACCGGAAAGTGTCACTTCCATCGGTGCCTCTGCCTTTTTCCAATGCGGAGCACTCAAAAGTATTGTAATTCCTAATAGTGTTACCGAGATTGGCAAATCTGCTTTTTTATCTTGTGGGTTAAAAAGTGTGCAGTTATCCAACAAAATAACGACGATTGAAGAAAACACTTTTTGTGGATGTGATTTAGAAAGCATCGTGATCCCGGAAGGGGTTACACGGATTGAGTATGAAGCATTTGGTTATTGCCCCTTATTAAGGAGCGTAACAATTCCTACTACGTTAGCTTATATAGGAGAAGATGCGTTTTATAAATTCGTAGATGAAGAAGAAGGTGATAAACCTTTGGAAGAGATCCATATCAAGGATCTTTCGGCATGGTGTCAAATAGATTTCTACAATGAGTATATCGGTTTATTTGATTATGGTAGAAAGCTTTATTTGAATGGAGAATTTTTAACGGATGCTGTAATTCCAAGTGGTGTAACAGAGATCTCTGGATGGGCATTCTACAATTATACCTGGTTGACGAGTGTTGTGATTCCGGAGGGAGTAACAACCATTGGATATGAGGCGTTTCGTTCTTGTGAAAATTTGGAAAGTGTGTTCTTACCTGAAAGTCTTACTAAGATTGGTGATCGTGCTTTTTATGGCTGTGCGAAACTGACAGGTATCACATTGCCGGAAAATCTTTCCACGATTGGTGATCATGCTTTTTCTCACTGTACGAACCTGACGGGTATCACATTGCCGGAAAATCTTGCCACGATTGGCGGTGGTGCTTTTTATGGTTGCAATAAAATAAAAAGCATAAGGATTCCGGCGGGAGTGACAGAAATCTCGTCTTCTGCCTTTTCCTCAACAACAATTTTACTGGTGGAGAAAGACTCTTATGCGCATCAGTTTGCGGTGGATAATAATTATCTCTATCATGTCATTCAGCGTACTGAAAACCCCGAGATTTCTTATGGTGCCGGGATTGGCGGTACGGTGACCTATACCGACGGAACGGCCGCAGCAGGGGCTACCATGGAGATCTTCTATGACGACGGTACGCTGAAGGAGTCTGGGGTGGGGGATGAGAATGGCAATTATGCCTTTACCTATGCAGAGGTGGGTTGTTATACCGTTCGTGCCACCGATGCTGACGGCAATACCGCATCTGCTACCCTTTCCGTCAAGCGGATGAACGTCTTTGACGTCTTCCTGGAGGGCGATACCGCCTTGACCCTCAAGAAGGGCTGGTCGGTCACCGGCACCGCCGGCGAAGCCGCCACCGTGACCATTACCGATCAAGAGGGTAATATCATTGTCTCGGTTACCACCGAGGATGGAAGCTTCTCTTTTGCCAATATTCCTAACGGCACGTATATCGTCAAAGCCGAGACCGAAAACGGCAGTACCGCCCAGGAAGTCACCGTCTTTGACGGAGATATCTCCAACCTGACCTTGACGGTGGTGGCGGAAGCTGTCACCCTTTGGGGTTACGTGGAGGTGGAGGATCGCGCCGCCGAGCACCACCGCCGCAATTGGATCAACGTCACCGTCTATAACGAAGAAGGCGTGGCAATGGGGCAGACCAAGAGCGATGCTGATGGTAAATATACCTTTGCCAATCTGCCGGTGGGAACCTATACCATCGTGGCAGAGACTGCAGAGATGCGCCCCGATAAAAAGCATCATTATGATCGGAGCCATACCCTCACCGGCTATGCCTATATTGAGGCGGCAGAGGTGGGTACCTATGAGGTGGAGACCATCGTTCTTTATGAAGAGAATGATTCTAAAGCCACCATCTCCGGCAAGGTAACGGCCCAGGGCGAGAGCCAGGATTGCGAAGTGGTCCTGCGTGATGTCTTCCGCCATGAAGTGGCCCAATATACCACCGGCAAAAACGGAAAGTATTCCTTCAAGAATATCAAGGACGGTCTTTACTTCATCACCGCCACCACCAAGAGCGACGGCATGGGCTTTGCAGTCGTCGTCGTACGGGATGGTAAAGTCTACGGCGATACCGATATTACCGTAAAGAAGAGCGATAAGATCAAGGATCGGCATGAGAAATTCGATGAGGAAGTGCCCACCTGCAATAATCGTGAGGAAGCGATGGGGTATAAAGACCGCATTGTGGAGGAAAAGCGTTTTTACGACGGCCTTTCCGAAAAGGAGCGCAAACAGCTTCCGAAGGATTATGTGGAGCGCTTGAATCAGTATGCCGAATGGATCGCGGAGGTGGAATACACCGCCGAGGACGGTGCCACCGTCGAGGGCGGCGGCCTGGTCATTTCCGGCGAGGAGCTGGAGCAGAACGATAGCATCACCTTCAATCTCTCGGTTGAAAAGGTGGCGGCAGGGGAGATCAGCACCGAGGGTGTCAACACCCGTGAGGACTTCATCCACCATTCCATCCGGGACGCCGCCGGAAAGCATGAGATCCAGCAATACTATGAGATCTCCATGACCAAGACGGTAAACGGCGAAGAAAAAGAGATCACCAGCGTTTACAAGGATACCGACGCTTCCGGTAAATTCCGCATTACGCTTCCGATTCCCGAGGAATACCGGGGCTATAAGCATTATTCCGTCATCCATGTTCACCATGGCGAGACGGTCACCCTAACCGACCTGGACGATGATCCCGATACGGTGACCTTTGAGGTGGATCGGTTCTCGACCTTTGTCCTCTCGGCTACCAATACGGCGATGACCTGTGAGACCGGTGCGCATACCTTTGAGGGTGAGACTACCGTCGTTCCTTCCACCTGTACTCAGGCAGGAACAGAGTCCGGCTACTGCTCCGTCTGCGAGCAGGCTGTGGTTACAGAACTGCCCTTGGCAGATCATAGCTATGTAGACGGAACCTGCTCTGTTTGCGGACAGACCGAAAATCTCAATCCAAATCAATGGATCTATGAGGCGAAGGGTGCATATAGCGTTACCCTGACCTTTGCCGAGGAGATTGCCCTTACAGATACCCTTTGTATCTACGATGCAAACGACGTGGAGCTTGGCAGATATACTGCCCAAGAGCTTGCCGGTAAGTCTCTCACATTCTTAAAGGAAAGCGTCAAGATTCTTCGTCTGACGGATGAAGCCGACACCGATTTTGGCTTCATCTCCGCTGACGCTTTGATGGCAGACACCTCCGGTGCACTCCGCTTGCTGCGAAAGATCGACAAGGTAGACACCACCCTCACCGATGAAGCCGCTGATATCAACGGTGACGGAAAGGTGACCGTCTACGACGCAGTCCGGTTCCTGCAATTATTAAACGCTTAATTTGAAATAAAATCGCCTTTGGCTATTGCCGAGGGCGATTTTATTATTTTATGGAGTGAAAATTTAAATAAAGTTATTGCTAATTATAGTAAATAATTATATAATAACTATATATGCAATAAAAAAGGAGCGGAAAAATGGAGCATTTTGATCGTTTTATCCGGGATATAAAAGGAAAGACTGTCGGCGTCGTGGGGATCGGGATCTCCAATACGCCGATCATTACTATGCTTGCGGAGCTGGGGGTGCAGGTGCTGGCCTTTGATAAACGGCCGGAGGACCAGCTGGGGGACCCCGGTCTGGCGCTGAAAAAGCTGGGGGTACAGATGTTCTGCGGAGCAGACTATATGGAGCATCTCGCCGGCGATTTCATCATCAAGACGCCGGGGATGCGGTTTGACCATCCGGCGCTTTTGGCGGCGCAGCAAAAGGGGAGTACCATCACCAGTGAGATGGAGCTTTTCTTTGAATACTGCCCCTGTAAGATCGTTGCCGTCACCGGCAGCGACGGCAAGACCACGACCACCAGCCTGATCTACGAGATGCTGCAGCGCACCGGTCGCAAGGTGCATCTCGGCGGCAATATCGGCTTTCCGCTCTTTTGCCGTCTTCGGGAGATTGCGCCGGAGGATCTGGTGGTGGCGGAGCTTTCCAGCTTCCAGCTTCATACCCTGCGCAAGAGCGCGGATATCAGCGTGGTGACCAACCTTTCTCCCAACCATCTGGACGTCCATAAGGATATGGCAGAGTATACCGACGCTAAGGCGAATATCTTCCGCTACCAGGATGAGAAGGGTCTTTTGGTTCTCAATGCAGATAATGAAGTGACTGCCGGCTTTGCCGATATGGCAAAGGGTGCGGTGCGGACGTTCTCCGCGCAAAAAGAGGCGGATGCCTGCTACCGGGACGGTGCAGTCTATCTGGATGGCAAGAAGCTTTTGGATCGCTCGGCGTTATTGCTGCGCGGTGATCATAACGTAGAAAATTTCATGGCCGCGGTTCTGGCGGT
>JAZNVY010000119.1:0-1848 GCA_045593105.1 Eubacteriales bacterium | reverse complement strand
CAACTGCACAGGATCTATGCACCTTTGAGGAAATTCGAATTCAGCTCATGATGTTGGCCGAATATGTAGCGGCCCGTATGAGGGCGCAATGCCTCTCCGGAACATTGGTCACCCTTTACGTCCGCGATCATCGTTTTAATTCCATAAGCCGCCAACGCTCCGTGGCACTCCCCACGAATAACGCTATGGAAATAGCCCAAACGGCCATTTCTCTTTTTCAGGAAAACTATGATCTTTCCAATCCGGTTCGTTGTATCGGTGTGGGCGTCGCAAGGCTTCAGCTCGACGACGGCAATCTGCAGATGACCCTTTGGGATCCAATGCAAAAACGGTTGGAAAATCAAAATCTGGATCGTGCGGTAGATGATTTGAGAAATCGATACGGATTTAATTGTATCGTTCGCGCTGGGTGCCTGCATCGTCAGTTGAAAAATTATACCGTTTCCAACGAAGCAGGTCCCCCCTCTTCTCTTTGCACTCTGCCGGGCTGTCATATATAAAAAAGCCAACCGAAATTCCGGTTGGCTTTTTATTATTCGGATAAATGCGCCTTGGAGAGGACGACATCCTGGTCAGCGCAGGAAAACTTCTTTTCAAAATCATCCAAATTCTTCAGAGCTGCACCGAGTTTGGTTGCAGCCTCCGCTTTTGCAATCAGCAAATTAGATTTCAGTAATTCATAATCGGAGATCAAAAGACGATAACGATTTTCCGCATCCTCGCGCAACTCCTTTGCGTGCTGCTCCGCATCCTTGATGATAGCAGCTGCATCATTTTTCGCTTTGATCATCAATTCGGCGAGCACCTCACGATTATCATCGTAAAGCTGAGCGCGACGGCGCAATTCACGCAGTTCGCCGGCTTGACTTTGAATACGCTGGGTCAATTCCGTCCGCGCGGCCTCTTCGTACTTAGGCGCCATTTCTGCCTCGATTTTACGCCGCATTTCAGCCTCCAGCATCGGACGCAATTCGCTTTCCAGCTGTACGCGGAGCTCCTGACTCAGAACAGGCGTTAGCTCTTCTGCAATCGTGGCACGCAACGCCGCTTCATCAGCGATTTGACGTTCCTTTTCTTCGGCATTCTCCTGCTGCTCGTCTTCCATCTGCATCACGCGTGCATTCAGCTCATCCAATTCCTTTTGCAGCATCTCAGATTGGCGATTAAGATTTTCGATATATGCGATAACTTCTTCTTTGTTGTATCCTTTAAATACGGTCTTAAAAATTTCTACGTTCGCCATAATCGGCCTCCATATCCCACTTAATGTGATTATCATAACATAAACTCTTTAAAAAAGCAAACTTATTTTAAAAAAAGGTTGCTTTTTTGGAAAAAGAATAGTATAATATCAAACTGTGAATGCGCCCGTAGCGCAGTTGGATAGCGCGTCAGACTCCGACTCTGAAGGCCGCTGGTTCGAATCCAGTCGGGCGTACCAAAAACTCGAATGCTGATGCATTCGAGTTTTTTGTTTATAAAAAAGAGGTGTGGGATTTATGAAAAAGTTCTATTTAAAACCAAAGCTTTTCTCCGTCATGAAAAGCTACACAAAGAAGCAATTGATGCAGGATATTATTGCCGGCATCATCGTGGCAATCATCGCATTGCCCCTCTCCATTGCACTGGCTCTTGCCTCCGGCGTGGAGCCCGCTTGCGGCGTTTATACCGCCATTGCGGCCGGTTTCATTGTCTCTTTACTGGGTGGTAGCCGCGTGCAGATTGCCGGTCCTACGGCTGCATTTGCCACGATCGGGGCCGGAATAGTCGCTACCCAAGGCATGGACGGTCTTTTTATTGCAACTATTTTAGCCGGTATTATGCTGATTTTGATGGGCGTCTTCAAAT
>JAZNVY010000118.1:0-4766 GCA_045593105.1 Eubacteriales bacterium | reverse complement strand
CAGGTAGGGCAAGAGACCAACTGACAAGCACCCTCCACCAGGTCTAAGGCTTTTAAAATGCGAAAACCGGCGTAGATTTCTTCAACCGGATCGGCAGTCAAAGAAACGCGAATGGTCGATCCGATTCCATCCGTCAAAAGGCTGCCGATGCCGATCGCGTTTTTCACCAAGCCCATTTCACGTGTACCTGCCTCGGTCACACCCAGGTGAAGAGGATAATCACAAATATCATGCAACAGTCGATACGCGGCAATCATTTTATGAACATCAGAGCTCTTGATCGAAATGACAATATCATGAAAATCCAAGCGCTCCAAAATTCTGACGTGGCGCATGGCGCTTTCTACCATTGCCTCAGGCACCGGAGAGCCGTATTTTTCCAAAAGCTCGCGCTCCAACGAACCGCCATTTACGCCGATCCGGATGGGAATATTCTTAGCCTTGCAAGCATCCACAACTGCTTTCACTTTTTCTTCCGAACCGATATTACCGGGATTAATACGGATCTTATCCGCACCGGCCTCCACGGAAGCGATCGCCATCCGATAATCGTAATGAATATCCGCTACGATCGGCATAGAAACTTCTCTTTTTAAAAGGCGAATGGTGTCCAGACAATCGCGATTCGGAACGCTTAAACGAACGATATCACAGCCGGCCTTTTCCAAAGCAATTGCCTGCTTCAGCGCACCCTCATGGTCACCGGCAGCGGTATTCAGCATGGATTGCACATAGATGCGATCTCCGCCTAAAGTCAGATTTCCGACCCGAACAGTCTTAGACACAAGTATCCCTCCTAAAATAGATTTAGTATATCTTTAAATGTTACGACGATCATCAAACCCATCAACAGAATCAAACCAACGCCGTTTAACACCATCTCAAACTTGGGATTTAACGGTTTTCTGCGGATGGCTTCAACAAGTAGCAACAGGATTCTGCCGCCATCCAGGGCAGGAAACGGTAATAGGTTCATAATACCAAGATTAATGGAAATAAACGCTACAACCATCAGTAAGGAAGACAATCCGTTTGAAGCGCTCTCTCCAATAGCCGATGCTGTCCCCACCGGCCCGCTGACCTGACTATAATCCGCTTCCATCGTAAAGATGGATCCTACAAATGAATAGATGGAACGAGAAACCGAAACGGTATAGCCGAAAGAATATTTAAAGACTGAAAGGACATCGCGTTTTTCACCGTAAACTTTAAAGTCTGTATCATAAAACGACCCCATATTTCCGGCATCAATTTTTGGAAAACAGACGTCTTCAAGCTGAACTTTTTGCCCGTTTCTCTTAACAGTCAGATCAAAGTCCTCCGCTTTGCTATCCTTCGTCAGTGCATAAGAGATATCCATATAGGAAAAAATGCGATAACCGTCGATTGCGACGATCTGATCCCCCTCTTTTAAGCCGGCAGAGGAAGAGATCGCATCTTCATTAAACTGCGCCACCACAGTAGTGGGATAAGCAGAGATCGTTGCATTGATGCAACAGATCAAAAGAAATCCCATTAAAATATTCATGGCCGCGCCCATCACAAGGACTAAAAATCGTTTCCATTTCGGCTTCTTCGAGAAGGCATTCTCATCATCACTCTCGCCATCCTCCCCTTCCATTTGGACAAAACCGCCAATGGGAAATGCACGAATACAGAATCGACATAACTTACCTTCTCGTTTAAAGAGAGCAGGTCCCATACCGATGGAGAACTCATGAATTTTGATTTTAGCCCAGACGGCAGTGAAAAAATGTCCGGCTTCATGAGATAAGATCAAAACACCGAAAACCAGTATTGTGATCAGGATATTAAAGACAATTCGCATCAAAACTTACCCTCTTCATATTGCTTAATGACGCTCGCTCTGGCCAGTCGGTCTGCATCCAGAACATTTTCAAGTTTTTCTGCATCTCCGCTCGGTGTTTGAACCAGTGCGCTTTCAACCAAACGGGCAATCTCCAAGAAACGGATCTTACCCTCTAAGAACAAGGCAACCGCTTGCTCATTGGCGCCATTCAATACTGTTGGATGAAGGCCACCTGCGCGGCTGGCTTCCTTGGCAAGCTTTAAGCACGCAAAGGTTTCTTCGTCGGCATCATCAAAGTGGAGCGTTTTCCCGATGAGAGAAAGCGCAAAATCACCGCTTTCTGCACGTTCCGGATAAGTTAAGGCATATTTGATAGGCAGGTACATGGACGGTACGCCCATCTGCGCAATCACCGAATGATCCTTGAACTCTACCGCAGAATGAACGATACTTTCGCGATGGACGACAACCTCAATCTGATCGTCCGTAACGTCAAATAACCATTTAGCCTCCATCCACTCAAGACCTTTATTCATGAGAGTGGCGCTGTCGATCGTGATTTTTGACCCCATGCTCCAGTTGGGATGATTTAACGCATCTGCAACCGTCACCTGCTTCAGCTCCGCTTTCGCCTTGCCGTAGAACGGTCCGCCCGAAGCGGTCAGCAGGATCTTATTGATCTTGTTGTCACCGGCGCCTTGCAGGCATTGAAAGATCGCACTATGCTCACTATCCACAGGCAAAATACGAACGCCTTTTGCGGCAGCGGCAGGCATAACGATCTGCCCGGCGCATACCAGCGTTTCTTTATTCGCAAGACCGATGTCCTTCCCTGCTTCGATCGCGGCCAAAGTGGGCCGAAGTCCGATCATCCCCATCATTGCAGTCACGACTAAGTCTGCTTCGGGATGAGAAGCAACGATACAGTTGCCTTCCTCTCCGGTATAGACATCGCAGGGAAAACCATTGAGTCTTTGCTTTAGTATCACCGCCGATTGCGGATCATATACGCTGGCAACCGGGACTTTAAACTCCCGGATCTGCTGCTCCAGCAGGTCAATATTACGTCCGGCACTAAGGGCAACTACACGAATACCCAGATCTCTGCAGACCTGCAAAGTCTGGGTACCGATAGAACCGGTTGAGCCGAGAATTGAAATCTTCTTCATAAACTCACCCTATGAAATTTATCCTATGAAACTTTGCGTATTCATCAGCGCATAAAACATCGGTGCAATAAAGATCAAGCTATCCAGTCGATCTAATATGCCACCGTGCCCCGGCAAGATCTTGCCAAAGTCTTTGATGCCGTAGGAGCGCTTTATGTAGGAAAATGAAAGATCGCCGATCTGACCGATCACCGTGCAACTAAAGCTATAGAGCAGTACGAGCGCCCAATTGATGGATGCGCCTGTGATCCTCTGGTAGATATAGCAGAACAAAAAGTAAATTCCGATAGAAAACAGGGCACCACCGACACACCCCTCCACAGACTTTTTGGGACTGATCAAGGGGAAAGGACGATGCTTACCGATCAGAATTCCGGTCAGATAAGCAAAAATATCCGTACACCATGCACTGCATACAATGCACAATACCATGAAGAAAAATCCGTGATTCTCAATTTTACGGATCAAGATGATATTGCTCAAAAAGCAGGTAATGACAAACGTCACAAACATGGCCACTGTGGCTTCGCTGAACTTGGTCTTTTCAAAATTCATCATTAAGGTGATAAAGAGAAAGACCAGGTAGAAAAACGAAATAATGATCACGCCGAAATATTCGCTTCTATGCGGATACAGAAAATCCTGAACCAAAAACGATAACGGAACCGCCGCACCAAAGAAAAGGCTTGGAAGAAGCAATCTCTTTTTAGTAGCACAGCCGGTGCAGGTCAACGCCTCATAGACGCAGATGCAAATCAACGCCGCGATCGCAATCTCAAAGAAAGGAGAAAAGCCGGAAATGGCAAACAGAAAAATAAAGATCCCCAATATGATTAATGAAGTCCATAATCTTTTTAGGAAATTTTCTTTCATACTCCGCCAAACCTCCTATTCCTCTTTTGATAATCAATGATCGCTTGGTCAAGATCTTCGGGCTTAAAGTCCGGCCAAAGGATATCAGAATACCAAAACTCTGCATACGCCGATTGCCAAAGCAGAAAATTCGAAAGACGTTTCTCACCGCTGGGGCGGATCACCAGATCAACCGTATCGCAATCATCAAAATAAAGCATCTTGCCGAAAGTTTCGGGAGTGAGATCTTCGGCTTTCAGTACGCCGCTTTCGACACGCCGAATCGCCTCACGCGCCGCGTGCACAATTTCGTGCTGACCGCCATAGTTCATGGCGACGTTTAAGGTAAGACCGGGGAAGTCCTTCGTAGCATCCATGATCTTCTGCATTTTTTCCAGCAGGACGCCGGAAAAGGCAGACATATCGCCCAAGAAACGGATGCGAACCTGCTCCTTTTCAAAGGTATTCAAGGCATCGTCAATAAATTCTTCCAAAACCTTCATGATTCTGGAAACCTCTTCTGCAGGACGCTGCCAGTTCTCGGTCGAGAACGCATAGACCGTCAGATTCTTCAGACCGATATCGCGCGCGTAATAGGCAATCGTCTTAAAAACCTTTGCACCGGCGACATGACCGGCATAGCGAGGAAGGCCGCGTTTTTGCGCCCAGCGGCCGTTCCCGTCCATGATGATACCCACGTGCGCCGGCAGGCGCTCCGGATCGATTTTTTCGGTTTTCTTTTTAAACAAACTCAAATCGAATTCTCCTCAGCTGAATCAGACAGCCATGATCTCCTTTTCCTTTTCGGAAACCATCTTGTCAATCTCAGCAATATATTTATCAGTCAACTTCTGAACGTCAGTCTCAATGCCCTTCAGTTCGTCCTCAGTGATCTCCTTGGCCTTCTCCTGCTTCTTGAACTTATCCAAAGCATC
>JAZNVY010000117.1:0-8827 GCA_045593105.1 Eubacteriales bacterium | reverse complement strand
CAGTCCCCGATCCACCTGTTGCATGGTGGCATCACTGATATGCCCCATCTTTTCTTTCAGGCGGATCTTATCCAATGTACGAACCTGCTCCAGGAGGATTATGGATTTGCGTTGCAGACCGCAGGTCTCCTCGATATTGATATGGCTCGGAAGCCGCGCCTTATCTACCTTACTGGTAATGGCGGCGGCAATGACGGTGGGGCTATACCGATTACCCACATCGTTCTGCACGATCAGCACCGGCCGTAATCCGCCCTGCTCACTCCCCACCACCGGAGAAAGATCCGCATAATAAATATCACCACGTTTGATCATCGCTTTTTGTCCTTTCGGTTTGGTTGAACGATTCTTATCGTCAACTCTATTATTAACGGTTTGACTTCCCTTAATTCAGTCTACGATGAAAAAATACGATGGTGAAGAAATGAAAAAAAGCTTGCAGAATTTTCATTCTGCAAGCTTTTCGTTTATGAGAACGGGAAATAAAAGAACTCCGAGGTGAGCTCGCCCAAGAAGATAAACGCGACGATCAGCGTCATCAGCGTCGTCAGCAGGAATGCGACACCGCCCAGCACAATACCGGCGATCGCCATTCCCTTTCCGCTCTTTTTCACGATACCCACGATACCGAATATCACTGCCAAAACCTCCGGCACGAACATCAGAAACGGCACCCAGCCAAAGATGATACTGATGATACCGCTGATGAGGGAGAGAATTCCCATCAGGCTGCTCTCCCCGGCTTCGGCTTGAGCCGGGGCGTACCGGGGCGGTGCATACTGCGGCGCCGGCTCTACGGCAGGAGCGGCAGTTTCCGGAGCACCGGGATCGGTCTCCTTCGCCATCTCTTCCGCCGCCTTTGCCGATGCCTCCACCGGCAGACCGCATTTATCGCAAAAACGATCTCCGTCTTTCAATTGATTTCCGCAATTATAACAAAACATGGCTTTCGCCTCCTTTTCTTTTATTATACTATAAAGCGACGCCATCGTCAAGGGTCGGTGCAACGGGAAACTGTAACGAAACCTTGAACAAATCCCCATCCACACGGATCAGCAGGGTTCCGCCCTGCAATTCCGCCAAGCTACGGGCAATGGAGAGTCCCAGTCCGCTCCCTTCCGTATTACGGGAACTATCGCCGCGCACGAAACGTTCCATCAATTCCTCGCCGCTGATATGAAGCGGTGCGCTGGAAATATTGCGGAACAGGATGATCATACGATCCTTTTCCTTCATCAAATCCAGATATACACGGGTTCCGCTTTGCGCGTATTTTAGCACATTGACCATCAAATTATCTAAAATTCTCCAGAAATGACGGGGATCTGCCAGGACGGTCACCGGCTCTTCCGGCAAGGTTAAGATCGGCTCCAAGCCTTTTTCCCGGAAGCGCTCGTCGTACTCCCCTATCATCTGGGTCAGCAGCACGCCGGCATCGCAGGGCTCGGTATGGACCGACAGATTGCCGGTGGATGCCTTGGAAGCTTCCACCAGGTCTTCGATCAGCTTTTTGAGCCGGGCAGACTGGCGGTCCAGGACGTCCAAGTACTGCCGGACCTTTTCATTCTCCGGCTCTTCTTTTTTGATCAGATCCACGTAATTGATGATGGACGTCAGCGGTGTCTTAATATCATGGGACACGTTGGTGATCAGTTCGGTCTTGAAGCGTTCGCTCTTCATCCGCTCCTCCACCGCCTTATTCATGCCATCGCCAATAGAATTGAGGGTCTCACCGAAACGCTTGAAATCACCGGTCAGCACCCCAATATCCAGACGTTCCTCCAGGTGTCCTTCCGCCAGACGCTCGCCGCCTTTTTTCAATTTATGGAGAGAAACGGCGATATAAAGTGCCAAGGGAATTAATAAGATCCGTTCCAGCACCCAAAGGATCATCAGATTATCCGGTTCCCAAATATTGGAAATGAAAAGGATCAATTCAAACAAAGTAAACACGGCGATGAATACGGCGGTCTTCCAAATGAGCGGAAGGCTTTCCAAAAGATCGGAAAGCATTCTTTTCATCCAGAGCACAAAACGCCCGATAAGGGTGCTGCGGAAAAATCCACCCACCTTCAGCCTGCTGGCCAGGGTGAGAAAATACCAAAGAAACAGCAGGTAATCCAGCGTACCGAACAGTACCAGGAGGATGGCGACTGCCAGATCGCCGAAATTATTGATAGTCGCATATTGGATCCCCAAAACCAAATAAAGCAGGATGGTCGCCAGGTCAAAGGGGAACTTATCCACGGGATTCAGGCGAGGCTTTTCCTCCCCGGGGTGGTTGCCCACGCTGCAAAAGAGGTAGATCAGCAACGCCACTTCTAAGAGTAGCCCGAAAAATGCCCAAATAAAGACCCAGTAACGAACCTGATAGCAAAAATGAAGCAGTCCGCCGACGGTACTGAACAGATCGGTGCCGCTCATTTCTTCCGCCAGATAGCCGACGATGGTATAGCGCCGCTCCCGGTAACGGTTTTCTTCGGAAAGATAGTCCTCCCAATAAAAGGACGACTCTTTTCGGATCTGCACCGGCTGCTCTTCATAGTTTCCGGCAATTAGATTACCTTTATCATCAAAGATCTGATAGAAATAGTTGCCGGAATAAACCGACGCCGTCTTAGGTGCGCCCTCCTGCACGACATCGTAGAACACTGTAGCGTTCTGGCTTTCCATCAGCCTGCCCAAAAAGTCTTCCCGAAGGGCAGACTCCGTACGGGTATAAAACTCGTTGCTGATCATGACGACGCCGGCAAAAACGGACAATGCGGTACCCAACAGCACCAAGACCGAGACCACCACCGCGATCGCTTTGAACGAGGTGCGATAATACCGGTTTTTCATCTTACATCCTCCATTTTATAGCCCTGCGCCCAGACCACCTTCAGATACCGCGGTTCTGCCGGCTGGATCTCGATTTTTTCACGCAGATGACGGATATGTACCGCCACCGTGCTCTCCGCACCAAAGGGTGCATCCTTCCACACCCGACGATAGATCTCCTTGGGAGAAAACACCTCCCCGGGATGACGGATCAACAGTTTCAAAATTTCATACTCCGTGGGGGTCAGGCTGACAGGCTCGCCGTCTGCTGTTACTGCCTTGGCCTTATCGTTGAGACAGATACCGCCCACCGTATAAACACCTTGATCGGCGGTCGGCATACTGCCGCCCAGCTGCAGATACCGACGGAGCTGGCTTTTGACCCGCGCCAAAAGCTCCACCGGATTAAAGGGCTTGGTGACGTAATCGTCTGCGCCCACGTTAAGACCCAGTACCTTATCGGTATCCTCGCCCTTTGCGGTCAACAGAATTACCGGCAGATTGCGCTCTTCACGAAGGCGAACCATGGCAGTAATCCCGTCCATCTCCGGCATCATGATATCCATCAACACCAAATGCACCTCTTCCCGCTCAAGCAGTTCCAACGCTTCCCGGCCGTTATAGGCCGAAAGGGTACGATACCCCTCTGCCTCCAAATAGATCTTTAACGCGGCGACGATATCCTTTTCATCGTCGCAGACCAATACTGTATACATTCTTTTACGCTCCTTTATCAAAAGCAATCAACAGCTCTGCCGGAATCCCGGCGGCATCAAAACGATAGTGGCCGGTAACCTCCGAGCGATGGAGCATATCCTCCTCCCGAACCGGCAGACCGCCGTTATGCAGAATATAGGGACGACCCTCTTTGTTTCGCTTGTCTGAAACGATCCCGATATGGGCGTCGTTCTCAAAGACTATAATATCGCCCGGCTGCCATGCTTCAATTTCATCCAGATCGGTGGTAAGGCTCCGGGCGTACCGATCGAAAAAGATTCTCAGGTTTGTGACACGGCGGAAATCAATATTGGTGTCCGCCTTTTTCACATGAGGATAAGCGCCGGGATGGGCCGCAATATCCGCATCCACCATTGCCCGAAGAGAATAACCTGCCTCCCGGAATGCACGCCAGACCAAATCGGTACAGACGCCGATATCCTCCGGCGGATAACCGCCGGCATAGTAAGCGCCGTCATAACGGGGATGGTTTTTGGCATCCTTTTTGGCGCCGCGCAGGAGATCGGTATAATCATCCGCTCCGTTTTCATTGAAATCCACGGTACTCCGCACCGTATCGATGCCGAAATCTGCCGCAGTATAGGAGCGCTTGGGAATCAAGTTCCAATACCATGCCAGATAGACTATAGCTATGATTAAAACTGCCACTATGCAGAAAAGAATGATCCTCCATGTTTTCTTCATGATCATACCTCTTAACGATTACGAATGGCGTCGATCGGCCGCTTTGCAGCAATCCGCCGAACAGGGAAATAGCTGGCCAAGGCTGCCACCAAAAGACTGATCAAGAAGAGCAGTACCACCTGGCGAGGACCGAAGGTCAGAACGCTGATCAAAATTCCGTTCCGACGAAGAATCCAATTCACCAACGCCGTCGCCACGCCGACACCGATGGAGGATAACACGAAATTGATCATCGCGATAATAAAGCTTTCAGAGAAAAAGATCCGAAAAACGTCGCTGCTCCGGGAGCCGATCGCACGCAAAATTCCAATCTCTTGCTTTTTATAAGAAATACTGACTGCAATAAAGTTCGCCAGCATCAACGCCGCAAACACCGCAAAGCCCAGACCAATATAAAGGAATACCTTCGCCATCATCAAAAGGATTTCATGGACGGTATCCAATTCATAGGTCACCGAATTGAGGACGGGATAGCGAATACCGGAAGAGCCGTCATAGCAATAAGCCACCGCATTGCGCAGTTCGCCGTAAGACTCCGGCACTCCGCCGACCGCAATATCATAATCTCCGGGGATCACCATTTTATCGTAGAACTCATTCGCCATGATAATTCCGTAGGAGTAGCGTTCGTCTACTTTATTAAGGATGCCCACGATCCGCACGTCCTTGAGCTCCATAGCATACTCACCCAGATAATGGTAAGCGCTTCCCAGCAGCGGTGCGCAGTTTTTGGCCGCATTTAAAAGCGCCTCCTGCTCGTTATAAAGCGCGCCCTCATTCATCCGCGCAAACTGATCGGCGGTCAGAATGATCTCGTTTTCTGCCAGCACCGTGCGCGGCTCATCCACCCAAAGAATATCCTCTTGCTTGAAGGAGGAGAGCTTTGCGATGCGATTGGGGTCAAAACTAGTATCATCATTATAGAACCAAACGCTGCCGGTATTAAATGATTTCATGGGAACGGCTTGGAATTCCAGCGCCGTATAGGTCTCCTCGCTGACCATCGCCACCAACGCAAGGCTATAATCCCTTGCGTAGCTGAATTCACGCTCCAGGGCATAGCGCACCAGTTCCTCCGCGGTGCTCATATGCTCCGGCTCTTCCGCCAGTTCCTGATACCGTTCCATATCCATTTGGGTATCGATGATACCGACCACCGTATAATCCACACCGCCGACGGTCAGGATCTTTCCTAAAAGGCCGTCGTAACTGCCGATCTTCTCCGTCGCAGTCATCAGATCACGACGGTACCCGCCGGTAATAAAGCCATCTGCCATATAACGACTGATCGCCAGCTCGTTTTTAGCTCCGGAGGGCAGTCTGCCGGCTGTCAAGGAATATCCCATTACACCGAGATCCTCCTCTTTTAATACAGAAAATCCGCTGAATTGACCGGAATAAAGATCAAAATTCGTCTTTTCCCCCAAATGCTCTTCCACGTTCAGGTTCAATTCAAAAGAACGGACACCGGTCAAGCGAACGCCGGTTTCTTCCTCAATTTTTTCCAGATCTTCATCGTCCAAGGCGTCGTAAAGATCTCGCCAATAAGCATTTTCGTCGTCTCCCACCTTGACTTGCTTACGGATGGAAAGATAACGGATTCCGGTATCCACGATGGACTTAGTACAGGTCTCCACGTGATCGTAAGCACCAAAGGTATCGGAAAGACCAAACAGCCCGAAAGCAACGCAGGAGAGCAGGATGGTCATGATCAATCGAAATTTTTTATGCTTTAGACTGCTTCCTCCGATCCGGAAGGCGTTTTTAAAAGGTAATTTAGACTTGATCAACTTGAAATTCGCACCGCTCCGATGCGGAATCTTCTCCAGATCCGTAGGGCGGAATTCCGCGCCGTCATGCGATTTTTTTGAGTGTAATTTTACACCTTTTGCATTTTTTGAGAGCCATTCGTTGATCGCCAGGCGATCCTCCTCCGTCAGCTGATAGCCTTGACGGATCTCGATGGTTTCTTCCCCGAAATCCAGTGCTTCTTCCTCCGTATTCGTACTCTCACTGATGCGCTCCACATCACGGAGCACTTCACCGTCTGCCAACTCAATAATTCGATCGGCATAGTTCTCGGCAAATTCCTGGTCGTGGGATACCACGATCACCAGTCGATCCTTGGAAAGCTTTTTCAAGGTCTCCAGCACCTGCCGACCGGTAGCGGAATCCAGCGCGCCGGTAGGCTCATCCGCCATGATGATCTCCGGATTTTTGACCAACGCCCGGGCGATGGCGACTCTCTGCTTCTGTCCGCCGGAAAGCTCATTGGGACGCCGACCGCCGTACCCCTCCAGATCCACCTCTTTTAGAATTCGGTTAATGGCCTCGTCGGTAGCCTTCTTTCCCTGCAGCTGCAATGCCAGCGCAATATTGGCGCCGACGGTAAATTCTTCTAAAATGTTATATTCTTGGAAGATAAAGCCCACGTATGTATTCCGATAGGAATCGAAGTGCTTTTGCTTAAAATCCCGGGAAGAGACCCCCTTAATAACGATCTCACCTTGATCATAACGATCCAGTCCGCCCAGGACGTTCAAGAGCGTGGATTTACCGCTGCCAGATTTGCCCAGCAAAAACACCATCCCCCGATCGGGAAAACGAATGGTAAGATTTTTCAGAGCCGTGACCGGAACGCCTTTTTTCGGCTTATAGATTTTGTAAAGACCTTTTGTTTCTAACATTGTATCAGCCTCCTTATAATCTACCAATATTTTACCAAATACACATTTAAAGAAATAGGGGGTAAAGTTTTAAGGTTCTTTTAACAATCATATCATATTTCTCGTTATTCGTCTTGAATTTTTTGTAAATAATAAGAAAAAGTGCGGTGTAAAATTACACCGCACGGATCTCAAAGGTATTTTTTACGATCTCTCGCATCTCTGCGAGGGACTTTTTCTCCTGATACATGATCTGCGCCAAAAGATTGCCGGTAGCCGTCGCTTCCGTCAGCCCGATACGCACCGGCTTACCGGTATACTGCACAGTCAGACGGTTAAGATAGGCATCCTTACTGCCGCCACCCACAATAAAGATGGCAGAGACTTCCTTGCCGCTGATCCTTTCGATCTCCCGCACGGCGTAATCATAAGATGCCGCCAAGGAATGATAGACCGAGGAGAGGACGTCCCCCAGCGGAAGATCCGGCTTTTTCAAATAAGCACGCACTGCTTCGATCATATTCTCCGGTGCCAAAAAGGACTGATCCGTCGGATCGATCTTTTCCGTGAAGCTGCTTGCCATCGCCATCTGCATCATTTCATCATAGGTATATTTTTTATTTAGGTTTTTTCGGATATTTTGGAAAAGCCACATTCCCATGATATTTTTCAAAAAGCGGAACCGATAATCTATACCGCCCTCATTGGTGAAGTTGGCGGCAAGGGCTTCCTCGCCGAGAATGGGATGGAGATTCTCCGTTCCAATCAAGCTCCAGGTACCGGAGGAAATATAGACACAGGTTTCATCAATGGGGCAGGCTGCCACCGCAGAGGCGGTATCGTGAGAGGGGCAGAACACTACCATTGCATTAAAGCCCAGTTCTTCCGCAACCTCTGCTTTAAACGCCCCCACCACGGAGCCGGGCAGAGAGAGCGGCTGAAAAAGATGGGTTGGGATCTCTAATTTTTTCAAAAGTTCTTCATCCCACGCCTTACTCTCCGCATGAACCAGATTCGTGGTCGTGGCGTTGGTATACTCATTTTTGATCACACCCGTCAGCTTAAAGGAAAGATACTCAGGGATCATCAAAAAAGATTTCGCGTTCTGCAGTTTGCCGCTTTTGCGGTCGCAATAAAGCTGATAGATGGTATTGAAATTCTGCTTCTGAATACCGGTACGGGCATAAAGCGCACTTTGAGGGAAAACGGTTTCCAGTTCTTTTGCCGCCTGCACCGTCCGCCCGTCCCGATAAGAAACCGCCGGCAGGATCTCTTTTTCGTTTTCATCCAAAAGGACGTAATCCACGCCCCAGGTATCAATGGCAACGGTGGCAGGGATCTTTCCCAGCGTTTTACATTTGGCAATGCCGGCTTTGACTTCCCGTACCAAGCTCTCAATATCCCAGACAAGGGTGCCGTTCTGCTCGATAATGCCGTTCTCAAAACGGTGGATTTCTTCCAGATGGAGTTTTCCACCCTCCAGATGACCCAAAATGTGGCGTCCGCTGGACGCGCCGATGTCAATCGCTAAATGATACATAAATCCTCTCCCATTACTCCAACTCAAACATTCCGGTATAGAGTTGGTAATATTTTCCTTTTTCTGCGATCAGTTTATCATGATCGCCGCGCTCAATAATACGCCCTTGCTCCAAAACCATGATCACGTCAGAGTTCCGGACGGTAGAAAGGCGGTGGGCGATGACAAAGACGGTACGCCCCTTCATCAGTCGATCCATCCCTTTTTGCACCAAGGCCTCGGTACGGGTATCAATGGAGGAAGTGGCTTCATCCATGATCATCACCGGGGGATCCGCCACCGCCGCACGGGCAATGGAAAGCAGCTGGCGCTGACCTTGGGAAAGGTTGGCACCGTTGGCGGTGAGCATCGTCTGATACCCCTCCGGCAAGCGGCGGAT
>JAZNVY010000116.1:0-5770 GCA_045593105.1 Eubacteriales bacterium | reverse complement strand
CCCTCCTTTTGGGAAGAACCGCCATTGGGGAACGGGTCTGGGACGTGCTGCGGCTCATCGACCTCATCGAAAGGCGTTTTCCGCAATATGATACAAAAAAACTGATCTGCATGGGCAATTCCGGCGGCGGCACCACTACGTTTTATGCCGCTTGTCTGGACGAAAGAATTCGCTGTGCCATGCCGTCCTGCTCCTTTTGCACCTTTCAGGACTCCATCGTGAATATCCGGCACTGCGCCTGCAACTATATCCCCGGCATCGCCCACTATTTCGACATGGGGGATCTGGCCGGTCTGATCGCGCCGCGCGATCTTATCGTGGTGCACGGCGATCAAGACGAGATCTTTCCCGATTTTGCGGTACGGAAAGCCTTCCGCCAAGCGGAAGAATTATTTAAGAAATTCGGCGGTCATGCCGTCTTAGTCACCGGCGAGGGAGGGCATCGCTTTTATGCAGACGCCGCCTGGAATGCCATTCATCAAACAGAGGAGTAAAAAAATGAAAGCACGCTATATTTTAAGATACTATTTGCCCTGCGAGCCGGTCTATCCCCGGGAAGTGACCGAAAAAAGAGCCGACGCACTGATCGAATATTGCCTTAAAAACGGCATCGAAGCGGTGATGCTCTACGTGGATCTGGATCCTAACTGGTATTATATGCCGGATAGCCCGGAGCACAATACCTACTATCTCCCCATCGTGGAGAAATTGGGTCGGAGATTGCAGGAAAAGGGCATTTCCTATCAGCTCAACTATCAAAATCTTTTCGGCTCCTGGGACGGCGGTGCAGATCTGCGCCACGTGACCGGCTGGGAGAACTTTGTGGACGAAGAGGGCTTGGAGTCCTGGGGCGTCGCCTGCTCCATTGGGGAAAAATTCCGGGAGATCGGCGGCAAAAAACTGCAGGATTGGGCAAAGACCCGCCCGGAAGTACTCTGGATCGACGATGATATCCGCATGAGCCATCACCGTGCCTCGGTACGGGAGCTTTGGACCGGTAAGATCGGTGCGGAACGGATGGACTTCGGTTGCTTCTGTGACCGTCACATCGCCCTTTTCAATAAAAAATACGGCACCCGGCACACCCGAAAAGAAATTCGGGACGGCATCCTCTCCGGCAACCATCTCCGCCGTGATTGGCTGGAATTCCAGGGCGAATGCGTCAATGAGCTTTGCACCTGGATCGCCGATACCATCCAGAGCGTATCCCCCGAAACCAAGGTGGCCATCATGACCTCCAACCCCGATACCCATAGTACCGAGGGACGTCATTGGAAGGAATTCCTCACCAATATTTCCGGCGGTCAAAAGCCGATCTTGCGCCCCACCTTTGGTCCCTACGTAGAAAAATCCAACCGCATTTTCTTTAACGCCTATGCACGCTACGAGCAGCTGAAGGCAGACTTACGCGCCACCTACGGCACCGACGCCGATTTCTGCCCCGAGATCGAAAATACCCGGTTTACACGCTGGGCAAAATCCATCGCCGGCACCGGCTATCAGCTGATGCTCAGCGGATTTTTGGGCAGCGAAAGCACCACCCTCAGCATCTTTGATCTGGACGGTTGTGTACTGGATGAGGAGCCGGAATTTGCGGAGCTTCTCAACGAGCGCCGTCCCTATCTGGACAAAATGGCGGAGTTTGGACTTTGGGACTACGCTTCAGAGGGCGTGGGGCTGATCACCGCCCCCGACCGGGTCAAGGAGATGACCCATCCGGTCTCCGATCTCCGCAAGCTTTGCCTTAACCGCTATTGGGAAGAGGTCCTGCTGAATGCCGGCATCCCCTGCAAATATATCATCCCGGCAGATTTTGAGACCACCGAAAGCGCAGTCGTCGACGGCTATACCGTCCATCTTTTACACGACGATGAGGTCAAGACTCTGCTCTCTAAAAAGGTACTTTTGGACAGCGCCGCCGCCAAGACCTTGATGGAGCGTGGCTTTGGTGCATATTTGGGCGTACAGGTGGGGGATAAGATCCCCTGCATCGGCGGCAAGGAGATCTTCGATACCCTGACCCATACCGACGGCAGTATGGTACAGGCTCCCTTGCGCATTGAGGGCGGCAAATGGAGAGCACTCCAACCCACGGGGGCGGAGGTGCTGACCCGGATCGTCACCCCGGCAGGGGAGACCCACCCCGGATTTACCAAGTTTGATAATTCCTTGGGCGGTACGGTCTATACCTTTGCGGCAGACGGCGGAACCGGCGACGGTTTTTATTCTAACTTCCGCATCAAGTTCTTAAAAGAGCTTTGCGCCGACCTCTCCGGGACGGTCAACGTCCAAAATCAGTCCTTTGCCTCTGTGGCCATCAAGTCCAAGGGCAATGAGCAGATGGTCTTGGTCGCCAATCTTGCCGCCGACCGCCAAAAGGACGTAGAGATCCTCCTTCAAAAGCCGGCGAAGTCGGCCATGTTCTATGATATTTACGGCGAGGAGCATCCGGCAGAGCTTGCGGATCAAAAAGTCCTTTGCAAAAATGCCAATATCCATATGTATGAGGGCATTGTCTGCAAGATCAATTATTAAAAAAGAGAGGCAATGCCTCTCTTTTTCATTTTTATGACCGATTTGTCCTAATTGTTCGAAAAATCCAAGTTGGTCTCAAAAAATCCATGCTATAATTTTAAAAAATAGTGATAAGGAGTTTCAATCATGACAAAAACTGCTTGGTATGATACCTTGGCTACAGATCAACCAAAAAGCAAGTCTGTACAGTGCGAGACCTACGCCGCTGTACTTTCCCTTAAAGAATTAGAAGACATTCGGGTCGCCTGCCCCTATAAAATGACCAAGTTTTCTTATTGGATCAAAAATCGAGATGGGGAGATCTGTTTTGAAGGTGCCCATTCCTTTGAGGGCGAGGGGGTAACGGAGTTCATGCTGAAAGACGCCGTCTCCCTTTCAGATTTTGCTCCTTATGAGACGGAAAACGTCGACTATCTCTTAGATTCGGGGGTTACCCTTTCAGACGGAACGGAACTTTCCGGTTTTCGGATCGTTAGATACCTTCTTCGCAAAGGCCTCCCAACCAAAGATCTACCCCGGTATGACCTTTTAGAGAAGCTAAACGCCATCCCCATTGCAATGCCCGGCATGACGGAAGAGGAATTGCGGAAGATCTGCGTAGATTTTATGAAACTGCAGTGCGAATTCCCCTATAAATTCAATGCCGACTGCTATTATACCGTAGCCAGTCAGAACAAAAAACGTCACCTTTTGCCGGAAACGGTCTACGGCGGGATTCCCTATGTTACAGCCGGAGCGGGAAGTCTTTATCGTCTTGCTGAATTTTTCGATCCGGAGACCGGAACCATCGACTTTTCCGGAGATATTTTCAACGACATCCTCACCTATGGTAACGCCTGTTCCGGCGCCGCTTGTATGGCATGGTCAAGAGTGGTCTCCTCCGCTTATATGGGCTACTGCAAATATATGACCATTACCGGCGGCTTCCTTCCGGTAGGCCCTTACCGTTATTCTCAACCGGAAATCGTCGCCTTTGCCAAGAAAAAATTAGACCCCGACGGCTACGGCACCCCCGATATCTGCCGTGAGAACGGAGAACAGGTGATGTTTGAGTCTTATGGGCAGATGAAACCGGCCGACGGCATCGTTGTATCCGGTCACGTCCGGATGAATACGGCTCTTCCTACCGTTGTACGAAAGGCAGACGGCACAATTGACGGAGATCAAAGCTATGCATTGATGACAGAGCAAGTCTGCTATGTTGCCGACCGCAATCATATCCGCATTGCTCCCGACGGCACCCACTATACGGCTCAAGGGCTGGTAGATCGGAAGTATACCTTCCGGGAACTTTTTGAAACCGACTATATTCCCGTCACTTTCGCAGAATTTTCAGACCCCACTTGTGTGGAAAAATCTTACGTCCGCGCCCTTGCTGACGCAACTCCGGACAAGACCATCCTCTCTTCCAACTATACCATCTCCGACATCTTCTTGGAAACGGAGAGCGGCAGATACATCTACCGTCTTACTGATTTCTGCCGAAAAGAAGTCAAACTCTGCGAAGTCTTCTCAAAAGAAATTTTAAAAGGAAAAATCAAGGCCTCCGTCCGACTCTTTAACGGCGAGACCCACACGGTACTGCTTGGATGAAAAAAGTAAAAATTACTGCCCTCCGTCAGACGGTCTATTCCGACCTGATGGAGCAATACGAAAATCCTATCGAACACACCTGCGACGTCAAAATAGGGGAGAGCTGGATCTCCCTAAACGGAGAAAAACCGGAAAACTTCTGCGAAAGTGCCTGGCAAAGCATCGCGCCCTTTGCCAAAGAGCTGGCAGAGGGAGGCGGAAACTTCTTTGACGGATGGATGAAAAATCCCCATTCCGCCATGATCTCCTGTAACGACGGCTTTCGCCCGGTTAGTTTTCTCATTGAACAAATCGAAGATTAAAAAACAATCTGTATAAACTCGATCGGTTTATACAGATTGTTTTTATTTTATGAAATGTTCCAGGATATATTTCGCACTATGCTCGCTATAATGGCAGATGATCTCGTCCGCCACCGCTTTCAGCTCCGGCACCGCATTCTCCATTGCCAGCCCCAAGCCGGCATCCTGGACCATGGTATAATCATTGGTACTGTCGCCCACGGCAATGGTGGCCGCATGATCCACGCCCAGAATATCCGCCAACAGCATCAAGGCATTGCCCTTGCCGGCCTTGGAGGAAAAGATCTCCAGGTTATAGGGAAAGGACTGCGCCACGATCACTTCCGGATCCCGCTCAAAATAGGCCTTACACTCCTCAAGATCCGCGAGATTTTCAAAAAACGGCACCAACGATTGAATGTTTTCGTGCTCATAAGTGAAGGTTTTCAGATCGGGAAGCACCTCCTCCATGGCAAAGGAAAAGTCGATCCACTCCCGATCCATATTAAAGCGCTTATAATCCGCTTCGTTATGGGTCTTGGCATCCACGTAGGAGCGAGTATCCGCGTGCACCATCATACAAAAGGGATATTGATACAGTTTATCCAGCACTCTTTTGGTCAAGGTGCGCGGCATCGCCAGCTCATGGGTGGTATCCGTCTTTTTATCATAGACCGTCGTACCGTCGGAAGTGATATAGTACCGAATCAGCGGACTTTCCAAAAGTTCCTTGGGCATCTCCGCAAAAGCGCGTCCGGAAGTCGGCACGAAATGAACTCCTCGCTTGCCCATCTCCTCGATGGCGCGCCAGTTTTCCTCGCTGACCTGCCCTTGACTATTTAACAGCGTACCATCCAGGTCGCTGGCAACGATTCTATACCTCATTGGATCCCCCTATATTGCAACGTTCAGTTCTTTATTATACAATTCGCCGATCCCAAAAGCAAGAATAAACTCTCTTTTAAGAGCGGTTTTCTCTTACCCAATTATACTTTCGGACCCAACTGAAGTTCATCGGCATATGCTTTCATCGCCTCTATGCAGATAGTGGCAACCTCCCGGACCTCCATGCCCAGCATCTCGCAACCCTTACGGATCACTTCCCGGTCGCATTTTGCAGCAAACTTCTTGTCCTTAAATTTCTTCATAAAGCTGCTGATCTCCATATCGGTGATTCCCATAGGGCGCATCCGTGCTGCAGCCTGGATGATCCCGGTCAACTCATCCACCGTAAAGAGTGCCTTTTCCAGCTTGGCGATGGGCTCCACCTCGTTGCAATGCCCGTACCCATGAGCAAGGATCGCACGAACCTCCTCTTCGGTGATCCCTTCTGCTAAAAGCTCTTTTTCGGTATATTGCAG
>JAZNVY010000115.1:0-17764 GCA_045593105.1 Eubacteriales bacterium | reverse complement strand
GAGAAAGATATTCTTTATTTTCGGCAAGCATTTACATTTCTCAAAGTATGTAACCCACTATGACACTTTCAACTTTTGAAAGTGTCATTTTCTCTTTTGTATAGAAAAACGGAGACTACTTCTTTACGAAGTGTCTCCGTTCAGCCGTTTTTTTATTTTTCATTATGATTATTTTTGCAATATAAAAAGATTATTTATGCAATAGATTTGTAAAAAAGAAAGTAATATAATCAAAATTAGAAAAAAGGATAGGAGGTTGTTTATGCTAAATTTGAAGATAGCTGCATTTGCCGACGAAGCTTCAGCTACGTTAGAAGGCCAAATTGCCGCTATGGTGCGTAATGGTATTTCCATGCTGGAAATCCGGCAGGTAGGGGAGAAGAACATCTCTGCTGTTGAAAAGAGTGAGGCGAAAGAAATTCGCAAAAGGATGGATGAAAACGGACTTTCGGTGTGGTCTATCGGTTCGCCAACCGGAAAGATCAAATTGAACGATGAGTTTCAGCCTCATTTGGATCAGTTTCGGCATCAATTGGAACTTGCCGATATCTTAGGTGCTAAGCATTTTCGTTTGTTTAGTTTTTATGAGGCGGACGACAGTGAAGGCGCCTTTGATCTGGTCGGTGAACGAATAGAGGCTTTCATCCATGCCGCTAAAGGTACGGACGTTCTTATCTGTCACGAAAATGAGAAGGGGATTTATGGAGATACTGCCGCGCGCTGTTTGAAGCTATACCGTACATTGCCGGAGCTCAAGGGGATCTTTGATCCTGCGAATTTTTTGCAATGCGGAGAAGATACTTTGGCTGCATGGGAGCTTTTGGCGCCTTATATTGAATATATGCACATTAAAGACTGTAATTCAGATGGAAAGATCGTCTTACCCGGAACCGGTTTTGGAAATCTGCCTAAACTATTAAAGAAATATGCGGATCAAGGCGGAGAGGTCGTGACCTTGGAGCCGCATTTGATGGAGTTTATCGGTTTGGATCAATTGGAAAACGGAGAAAAGACAGAGTCGGCTGTCGTTTATAAAAATAATGATGAATCTTTTGATGCGGCTGCTGTAGCGCTGAAAAATATGATTATGGAGGGTTAAATAATGAAAATCGGAGCACAAATGTATACCATTCGAGGTTTTTGCAAGACTTCAGAGGATATTGTAAAATCTTTAGAAAGATTGGCTAAAATGGGTGTTGACTGCATTCATTTCTCCGGCTGCGGTCCTATTGATCCGGTTCTTTTGAGAGAGACTTGCGAAAGATTGGGAATTGAAATCGTCTTGACACACGTTCCCTTTGATCGGCTGATTAACGAGACAGATCAGGTGATCAAAGAGCATAAATTGATGGGTTGCAACTGTATCGGTCTTGGTGCTGTTCCGAAAGAAATGAGAAATTCTCCGGAAGATATCGAGGCTTTTCTTGATATGATCAAAGAACCGATCACCAAGATCCGTGCCGCCGGAATGCGGTTTAATTATCATAATCATGCGTATGAGTTTAATCGCTTTAACGGCAAGCCGATCATGGAACAAATCTTAGAACGCTATAGTGCCGAGGAAATGGGAATTACTTTGGATACATACTGGGTTCATCAAAGTGGTGCGGATCTTTATCCGTGGATTGAGAAAATGCCCGGCCGGCTGGCGTATACTCATATTAAAGACCAGATCTTGGAAGAAGACGGAAAAACCGCCAAGATGGCGCCCATTGGTGACGGTCACATGAATTTTCCCGGCATCATGGCTGCTTTGGAAAAAGCGGGTACCGAATATGTCTTTATTGAACAGGACTATTGCTACGAAAGAGATCCTTTTGAGTGCTTAGAGCGCAGTTTTGCTTATTTGAAATCGATTGGATATTAAGGAGTAAATGCAATGAAAAAGGTTAAACTTGGAATCATCGGCATTGGAAATATGGGTACGACCCATAGCAAAAATATCATGGAGGGGAAGTGCCCCAAAATTGAATTGGTCGCGGTGGCAGATACTAATTCGGATCGTCTGAAATGGGTAGAGGAAACCTATCCGGAGGTTAAGCGGTTTGATACAGCAGAGGCTATGCTGGATAGCGGGCTTCTGGATGCCTGCTTGGTTGCGGTTCCCCATTATGATCATCCGCATTATGCGATGGAATGCTTTAAGCGTCATATTCACGTCATGGTTGAAAAGCCTGCCGGCGTATATACCAAGCAGGTTCGCGAGATGAACGAGATGGCGAAGAAGAGCGACGTTGTTTTTGGGATGATGTTCAATCAGCGCACCAATCCTCTTTATGTTAAAATGCGTGAGATTATGCAGAGTGGGGAATTGGGTGCTTTGCGGCGTACTAACTGGGTCATTACCAACTGGTATCGGTCTCAATATTATTACGATAGCGGTGCTTGGCGCGCTACCTGGAGCGGCGAAGGCGGCGGTGTCTTGCTGAACCAATGCCCCCATCAGCTGGATCTCTGGCAGTGGATCTGCGGCATGCCTGCAAAGGTGGACGTCAAGATGCATTTCGGCAAGTGGCATGATATTGAGGTTGAGGATGACGTAACTGCATACGTAGAATATCCCAACGGCGCAACCGGCCTGTTTGTTACCAGTACCGGTGATTGGCCCGGCAGTAACCGTTTTGAGGTCACCTGTGATAAAGGACAAATGATTGCTGAAGGCCAAAAACTCACGATCTCTCGTTTGAACACTTCTTTGGTTGGTTTTGAAACCGATACCGCTTTTGGAAAACCGTCTGTTGAAGAAGAGGTGCTTGAATTTGATTCCGGCGAGAAGCATCCCGGCGTTCTGAATGCTTTTGCAAAGGCTATTTTGGAGGGTGCTCCGCTGCTGGCTGATGGAGAAGAAGGTATTAACGGCCTTACCCTCTCCAATGCTATGCACTTATCTGCATTTACCGGAAAGGCGGTGGAGTTGCCCTTTAATGAAGATCTTTATTACGAAGAACTGATGAAGCGTGTGAAGACTTCTCGCAGAAAAGAAGCGGTTAAGAGTACGGTCGCAAATACTGAGGGGACTTATTAATGGCTGATATTCTAAAAATTGGTGTGATCGGCGTTGGTACAATGGGTTACGCGCATGCACGCCATTTGGCGGAGAATAAAGTCAATGGCGCAAAATTGACGGCGCTTTGTGATATTAATCCGGCTCGTCGTGCCGAACTTATTGACTTATTTCCGGGCGTTGCAATTTTTGAGGATGCAGAGCAACTATTTTCCGCTAAAATCTGTGATGCGGTCATTATTGCGACTCCGCATTATGACCATCCCACCATTGGAATTCGCGCCTTTCAATGTGGTCTTCACGTTGTTTCGGAAAAGCCTATGGCTGTTCAGCTCAGTGCAGCCAAAGCCTTTGTTGAAGCTGCCAAAAGTAGCGGTAAAACCTTCTGTGTGATGTTTAATCAGCGCTGTAACCTTCTTTTTCAAAAAGCAAGGGAACTTGTTCAAAGTGGCGTGATTGGACAGCCTAAACGCTTAAATTGGATCATTACGAATTGGTATCGTACACAGTATTATTACGATAGTGGTGCCTGGCGTGCTACATGGCGCGGTGAGGGTGGGGGAGTGCTGATGAATCAAGCTCCTCATAATCTTGATCTGATGCAATGGATCTTCGGGATGCCGCAGCGCGTTCGTGCCTTCTGCACGGTGGGAAAGTATCACAATATTGAAGTGGAGGACGAAGCGCTCATCTATGGTGAGTATGAAAACGGAGCGACAGCTGTGTTTCATACCTCAACCGGCGAATATCCCGGTACCAACCGTTTAGAAATCGTCGGTGACCGTGGCAAGATGGTACTGGAAAATGGCGTGCTGAAACTTTGGAAACTGCAAAAGCCGGAACGTGAATTTTGTTTTGATAGCAAAAAGTCTTTTGATAAGATTCCTATGAATTATGAAGAGATGAGTTTTCCGTCAAGCCATAAGGCTCATGGAATTGTCTTGCAGAATTTTGTTAATCATATTTTGGAGGGAGAACCTTTGCTCTCGGACGGGAGGGAAGCGTTACAGGAAGTGATGCTCTGCAATGCGGCTTATTTATCGTCGTGGCAGGATCGGTGGATCGAGCTTCCGTTTGATACGGAATTATTTGATGGTGAATTAAAAAAACGCCAGGAGAGTTCTAAAGTAAGAGAATGTGTCGTTCCGTCTGAAAACAAGGAATATCAGGAGCGCTGGCAAGTGCGTTGGTAAACTAAAAAAAGCTGTGACCGTTCGGTCACATCTTTTTTTAGTTTGTTTAGAAAATACTGAAATTGACTACCAGAGCAGCAAATACGATGGAAACCATCGAAAGAAGCTTGATCAGAATGTTAATGGAGGGGCCGGAAGTGTCCTTGAAAGGATCGCCGACGGTATCTCCAACGACGGCTGCTTTATGTTGCTCAGAGCCTTTTCCGCCGTGCTCGCCACTTTCGATATATTTTTTGGCATTATCCCAAGCACCGCCGGAGTTAGACATGAAGATGGCCAGCAAAAAGCCGGAAACAGTGGCCCCGGCAAGCATTCCGACAACGCCGGTCACACCGAGAACCAAGCCGACTACAACGGGTACGATGATTGCGATCACGGTGGGAAGAATCATTTCATGCAAACTGGATTTTGTACAAAGATCAACGCAGGAGGCATAGTCGGGATCTGCTTTTCCATCCATCAAACCAACGATTTCCTTGAATTGACGGCGTACTTCCAAAACGACGGACTGTGCTGCTTTACCGACGGATTCCATCGTCAATGCGGCAAATACGAAGGGAAGGCAAGCGCCGATGAAAAGACCGATCAGAACAGTGGGGTTCATCAGGCTCAAATTAGCGATCTTGGCAGCGCCTCCTTCGATGGTATGAACCTTATCAATATAAGAGGCCATCAATGCGAGGGCGGTCAGTGCGGCAGAACCGATTGCAAAGCCTTTTCCGGTTGCTGCAGTGGTGTTGCCCAAAGAATCAAGAGCATCGGTGCGCTGACGAACTTCGGGGTCTAAGCCGGCCATTTCAGCGATACCGCCGGCATTATCGGCAACAGGGCCGTAAGCATCGGTGGCAAGGGTGATTCCCAAAGTTGAGAGCATACCGACTGCAGCCAGCGCGATGCCGTAAAGACCCATATTGCTATCCGTGTTCGTAAAGCCGCCGGAAACGAAGTATGCAACCAATACACAAATAGAAATGATCAAAATAGGAAGCGCGGTGGAAAGCATACCAAGGGAAAGTCCGCCGATGATAATGGTGGCGGAGCCGGTTTCGGAGTTGCCACTTAATTTTTTGGTAGGTTTATAGCTGTCAGAGGTGAAGTACTCGGTGGATTGGCCGATGAGGACGCCGGAAATGAGACCGGCAAGAATCGCAAAGTACAGGCCGAGGTTTTCTTTGCCCAGTAAGAGCCAAACCATCGGTAAAGCAATGATTGCAATGAGGATTGCACTAAAATTAGTGCCGCGACTCAATGCCTTCAAAAGATTCTTTTGCGATGCACCTTCCTTGGTTCGCACCAGGAAAGTTCCGAATACGGAGCAGATAATACCGATCGCGGCCATCAGCATAGGCAGAGCCATTGCCATGATGTCGCCGTTGAAAGCGGCTACACCGAGGGCGGATGCAGAGATGATAGAGCCAACGTAGGATTCATAAAGGTCGGCACCCATGCCGGCTACGTCGCCCACGTTATCTCCGACGTTATCAGCGATAACGGCAGGATTTCGGGGGTCATCCTCAGGAATACCGGCTTCAACCTTGCCAACCAGATCGGCACCCACGTCGGCTGCTTTGGTAAAGATGCCGCCGCCTACACGGGCAAAGAGTGCCATGGACGAAGCGCCCATTCCGAAGGTTAACATGGCTCCGGTGATGGCTGCGGGCTCTAACTTAAAGACGAATTTTAAGAGCATGAACCAGACCGAAATGTCCAAAAGACCCAGACCTACAACAGTAAATCCCATGACAGAACCGGCAGAGAATGCAACGCGCAAGCCACGGTTCAGACCCTCCTGGCAGGCGTTTGCAGTCCGGCTATTGGCAGCTGTTGCTATTTTCATGCCGACAAAGCCTGAAAGGCCGGAGAAGAAACCACCGGTGACGAATGCAAAAGGCACGTACCAAGTTAACAGGTTAAATGCTGCCATGATGCACAAAAGTACAAACATACAAGCGAAAAAGATGGATACGATGGTGTATTGACGCTTTAAATAAGCGTTTGCACCTTTGCGGATCGAACCGGCGATTTTTTTCATCAGATCGGTTCCCTCGGAGAATCCCAACACTTTTTTTGCTGTGAAAATTGCAAAAAGCAGTGCCACCACTGCTCCTAAAAAGGTGAAGATCACCAAGCTGTTTTCCAAGTTGAACATTTAAAACTTCCTTTCTAAAATACATTTATTAGAAAACAAATTGATTTTACCACTTTTTTTCTAACTTCTCAAGTGTATTTTTTTACTTTTAATAATATTTTCCGTTATGTCGAGAAAAAATATTTGCTTATTTGTCAAATCATGCTATAATATACAAAATGAATGATTCGTTAATTATTTTTTTATTGATAAAATTGGAGGGATTAGCTTGAATTCGGAAATGGAACTCAGTTTATTGAATGATTTTTATGAGTTTACAATGAGTAATGGTTATTTCAATGAAGGAAAAGGTGAGCAGATCGTCTATTTCGACGTCTTTTTCCGTCGTGTACCTGATCGTGGCGGATACGCAATTTGTTGCGGCTTGGATCAAGTGATCGACTATATATCCAATCTTTCCTATTCGGATGAAAGTATTGAATTTTTGCGTCAAAAAGGACTCTTTTCTGAGGGCTTTTTAGAATATCTTCGTAATTTTAAATTTACTTGTGACGTATATGCCGTTCCTGAAGGAACTCCCATTTTTCCCGGTGAACCGATCTTGACGGTGCGTGGGCCTGCCATTCAGGCGCAGCTTTTGGAGACGATGATTCTGCTTACGATCAATCATCAAAGCCTGATTGCAACGAAAGCTTCCCGTATTGTTCGTGCGGCTGATGGTCGTGGCGTCAGTGAATTTGGTGCACGCCGTGCGCATGGTACTGCGGCCTCAATTATGGGCGCACGTGCGGCTTATATCGCCGGCTGTACAGGGACTTCCAATGCGTTGTGTGACAAGCTTTACGGCGTTCCCTGCTCCGGAACCATGGCGCATAGTTGGGTTCAAAGCTTTCCTACAGAATATGAAGCGTTTGCTGCTTATGCAAGAAATTATCCCAATGCCTGCGTGCTTCTTATTGATACTTTTAACGTGCTGAAATCCGGCTTGCCGAACGCGATTCGTTGTTTTGACGAGGTTTTGGCTCCGATGGGAGCACGTCCGGTTGCGGTGCGGATCGATTCGGGGGATATCACCTATCTTTCCAAAAAGATTCGTACTATATTAGATGCCGCTGGTTATCCGGATTGCAAGATTATGGTCTCCAATTCTCTTGATGAATATATCATTCGTGATTGCATTAATCAAGGAGCGAAAATTGATCTTTTTGGCGTAGGGGAGAGGTTGATTACTTCGCGTAGCGAGTCGGTTTTTGGCGGTGTTTATAAATTGGTTGCCGTCGAAGAGGCAGATGGAAGTATTATGCCTAAAATTAAGATTTCTGAAAATATTGAAAAAATTACGGTACCTTGTTTTAAACAACTCTATCGTTTTTTCTCGAAGGAAACGGGGATGGCTATTGCCGATCTTTTGACACTTCATGATGAGAAAATTGATGAAAATGAGCCGTACACTCTTTTTGATCCGGTTCATACTTGGAAAGAAAAAGTGGTCACGGATTATACCGCTGTCCCTATGCTGAAGCCGATCTTTGTTCAAGGAAAATTGGTGTATAAAAGGCCGAGTACTCAAGAAATCCGAAGCTATTGTTTGGAGCAATTGAGCTTGCTTTGGGATGAAGTGAAACGTTTCGAAAATCCCCATGAATACTACGTGGATTATTCTCAAAAGCTTTGGGAGATCAGACGAGATCTTTTGAAAAATCGTTGAATATTTTAATTAGCAAAAATAACCAAAAACACCGCATGAAAATTTTTTCATGCGGTGTTTTTGGTTAAAATGCACAACAAATTATGTAAAACAAAACAAGATCAAACTTTATTTACGAAAAAATTAGCAATTTGTTTGTTAAAAATTAAAAAATATATTGAAATTGTATATATATTGTGCTATAATCAACCCGATAGTATGGATAAAAGCGAACAAATCTCTTTTGTGTACTTTGTTCAGTTACTGCTGTTCAAAAAGTCAAAAGCGGTGGAAGCGCGACTTGAGATACTGATCAATTCAACTTGGAGGTAGTTTATGAAAGACAAAAATGCATGTTCTGTTCTTCGGTCTTTCCTGGCGGCTGTAATGGTTCTCGTTATGGCTTTGTCCATGTCCACCTTCGTCTTTGCTGACGAGGCTGAGGACGTGGCGTCGGGTGAAACTGCTGGAACAGAATCCGGTGATGCAGGCGAGAGCAGCTCTGCTCCTTCTACGAGCGGTCCTGCCGAAACCGTAACGCCCGAGGGCGGCGTTGGAGAGTCCGAAGTCTCTGTTGTCGGTTTCTATCGTGACGGCAGATATGTGGACTACTATAACGAGCACATTGCAGATGACGTTGTAATGCCCGAGATCGTGGTGGATGCAACTCAGATTACTGCTGCAACGGCTCCCTATGAAGTGAAGGATTCCTATGAGAATCGAAACTCGGTTGTTGTTACGACCGGTAACGGCGAATTGACCTATACGATCAATGTGACCAAAACCGGCATGTATGCAATTGGGTTGGATTATTTCCCTTTGCTGGGGGACGGCAACGGAAAGGATTATGAGCTTGCTGTCAAGTTGGATGGTGCTCTTCCTCATGATGATGCTGCACGCTTCACTTTGAAACGTAATTGGACTGATGAGGATGACGAACATAACTTCGACGATATCGGCAATGAGCTTTATTCCAAGCAAGTTGAATCCGCAAAGTGGTTAAGCAAGGATATTCGTGATCCGGATGGCGTGTTTGACGATGCAGTGAAGTTTTATCTGACTGCCGGCGAGCATACCGTCACTTTCTCTTTCAACACCGGTGTTTTGGCTTTGGATCAGATCCGGTTCTACAATGAAGGCGAGCCGATGTCCTATGACGATTATATTGCTTTGAATGATTCCAATGGTGCTACTGATGCAACTGAATCTTTCGAACTGGAAGCAGAGTCTTTCTTGGACAAGAGTGAGTCCTTGATTCAGCCGGCCTATGACCGCAGTGATCCGAAAGTTACTCCTTATAGCATCAGCAAAACCCGTCTGAACGTTATCGGTGGTGAAAACTGGAATACGACCGGTCAGACCGTCAATTGGGTTATTGATGCTCCCGTCGATGGTTACTACACGATCGGTGTCCGTTATCGTCAGTCCTATGTTGAGGATTCTACCTCCTACAGACGTCTTTACATTGACGGAGAGGTTCCTTTTGAAGAAGCCAACACCATTGGGTTCCCCTTTGGTACCGGCTATCAGTATAAGGTTCTTGGCGGCAAGGATGAGGAAGGAAAGAACTTTAATTATAAGTTCTATCTGACTGCCGGTAAACATGAACTTTCTTTGGAAGTTGTTATTGGTGATATGGCAGGGGTTAGCCGTGAGGCGGAAGACCTGGTTTATCAGTTGAACTACATCTATCGTAAGATCATCATTATTACCGGTACTTCTCCTGATACTTATCGCGACTATGAATTGGATAAGAAGATTTCCGATCTGGAAGAAATGTTCAAATCCGTTTATAGTGATCTCCTTTCGATTAAGGAGCAGGTAATTGCCATCAATGGCAACCTGGGCTCTGCTTCCATTATTACTATTTTGGAAAAGCAGATCAATGACTTTATCGAAAAGCCCTATGCTATTCCGGATCGTCTTTCTACCTTTAAAGATAATATAAGTACTCTCAGTTCCTGGATGCTGGCGCTGCGTAATCTCCCGGTTCAGTTTGATAAAATGATTTTCGACGGCGCAGCTACGAAACCCACTCGTCAGACCGCAAACTTTTGGGAAGGCGTTTCCCATGAGGTACGTGCGTTTATTTCCTCCTTTGTTGACGACTACACTTCCGTCGGTGCTGAGAGCGCCAGTGGACGTACCTTGACCGCATGGGTTGGTACCGGTCGTGACCAAGCAACCGTTTTGAAAACGTTGACCACCAACTACTTCACTCCGGAAACTGATATTTCCGTGAACGTCGGTTTGGTTCCGTTGAGCATTTTGCAGAAGGCGATCGTAGCCGGTCGTGGTCCGGATATTGCACTGCATGTTAGCCGTACCGAGCCGATGAACCTGGGTTATCGTAACGCGGTTGTTGACCTGACTCAGTTTAGTGACTTTGAAGAGGTGGCAAATCGTTTTTCAAGATTCGCTCTTACTCCTTATACCTTAAGCACTTATGATGAGAACGGCAATAAGATTAATAAGATCTTTGCTCTTCCCGAGACTCAAGACTTCAAATTGATGTTCTATCGTACGGATATCTTTAGCGAGTTGGGCATCAGCGCTCCCAATACCTGGGACGATCTGGATAATATTTTGCCTTATATTCAGGCAAACAACATGACGGTTGGTCTCGATCCCAATGCCAGTGGTGAGACCTTCTATACCTTGATTCTTCAGAGCGGTCATACTCCTTATAAAGAGGATGGTACCGGAACTAACTTTACCGAGCAGTATGCAATCGATGCATTTGAAAGATGGACTCGCTACTATCTCCAGTACGATCTGCCTACTGACTATAGCTGGTACAGCCGTTTCAGAAACGGCGAGATGCCCTTGGTTATTCAAGGTTATTCCAGTATTACTTATCTGCAGGAGTCTGCTCCTGAATTAAATGGTCTTTGGAACGTTGCTCCCATGCCCGGTATTCTGAATGAGGAGACCGGTGTCGTTGATCGCACCGACCAATCCAGTGGTATGAGTGGCTGTATGATCATTGAGAGAACTATTGAGAAGGCGAAGAATCCGGAGCAGAAGCTTCAGGATGCTTGGACCTTCCTGAAGTGGTGGACCTCTAGGGATATCGCTGCTGAATACGGCAACCGCGTTGAGATGGCAATCGGTTCTGTTGCAAGATATTCTACTGCAAACCTGGAAGCATTTGAGAAGATCAAATGGTCCAGCGCCGAGGCGGCCGTTATCAGAGCACAGCGTGAGTGGACGCGTGAGACTCCCGAATTAGTCGGTGGTTATTACGTAAGCCGTAACGTGATCAACGCTTTCCGTAACGTTGTTAACAATAAGGCTAATCCGAGAGAAAAACTCTTCTATTATAATAATGAAATCAATGATGAGATTTGGCGTAAGCGTTCCGAATATCATCTGTCTGTACCGGAGGAGGCGAGAAAATAATGGCTTCTGTATCAAAGCAAAGAGAAATTGAATTATTAAAGAAGAAAAGATTATCCTTCTCCGAGAGAGCGGCATTAACTTGGCGTGAGATGAAGGATAATAAGATCAACTATTTGATGATCTTGCCCTTTGTAGTTTTCTTTACCTTGTTTACAATTATTCCAATCGGTGCTTCGATCTTTTTGTCCTTTACTCGTTACGACATTTTGAATACTCCGATCTTTATCGGTTGGGATAACTACCTGAGAATGTTCTTGGAGGATAGCGTCTTTCTGATCTCCTTGAAGAACACCTTGAAGTTTGCAATTATCACCGGCCCCGTTGGTTACCTGCTTTGCTTTATCTTTGCATGGTTTATCAACGATCTGCCCCCGATTGCGAGAGCGTTCTTTACCGTGGTATTCTACGCTCCTACTTTGGCAAACGTTTACTTTATCTTCCAGTATCTGTTCAGTGCCGATATGTACGGTTTGATCAACTCTATTATGATGAACCTTGGCATGATCGACGAACCGATCGCATGGTTGAAGAACACGAAGTACATGATGAACATCGTTATCATCGTACAGCTTTGGTGTTCTTTGGGTACCAGTTTCCTTTCGTTCGTCGCCGGCTTGCAGAACCTGGATCCCTCTCTTGCTGAGGCCGGTGCGATCGATGGCGTTCGCAACCGCTTCCAAGAACTCTTTTACATTACCCTGCCGCAGATGGGCGGTATGCTGATGTTCGGTGCGGTTATGCAGATTTCTTCTGCATTCGCAGTCGGGGGCATTTCCTCTTCGCTGCTGGGTAACCCGTCAGTTGACTACGCAGGTCATACACTTGTCTTGCATATTTCCGACTTCGGTCACACCCGGTTTGAGTTGGGTTATGCTTCCGCAATCGCAGTGGTGCTGTTTGCAATGATGATCTTGAGTAAGGTCTTGATCAACAAACTGCTTGCGCGGTTCTCACATGATTAAGAAAGGAGAGTGAACGAAATATGTCTACAAAATTAAGAAGAACTAAGGCTTCTGTTGTCGGCGATGTATCTACATACCTTTTGCTCGCTCTCTACGCTGCCTTCATGTCTCTGCCTTTGGTCTACGCCATCGTGCAGTCTGTAAAACCTTACAATGAATTGTTCATCTTCCCGCCGCGGTTTTTTACTAAGAACCCGACTTTGATGAGCTTTAGAAAACTGTTTGATTTAACGTCTACCTCTTGGGTTCCGTTCTCCAGATACGTTTTCAATACCCTTACCAATACCATTGTAGGTACGGTCATTCATATTATTTCTGCCGCCATGTGTGCTTACCCCTTGGCAAAGAATAAGTTCCCCGGTAAAAAGATCATCTTCAACCTGGTTGTTTGGTCGTTGCTGTTTACCGGTGGTGTTACCGAGATTCCCGTTTACTTGGTAATGTCCTATTTAGGCATTATCGACACCTACTTTGCTTACTGGTTGCCTGAAATTGCGGCTACCATGGGCGTATTCCTTTTGAAACAGAACGTTGCAGAGATTCCGAATGCAATGATCGAGGCTGCCCGTATCGACGGTGCAGGGGAGTGGAAGATTCTTTGGTCTATCGTTATGCCGTCCATTAAACCGGCATGGCTTACCCTGGCAATCTTCTCATTCCAGAGAAACTGGAATGCGACCGCAGGATCCTACATTTATACAGAAACCCTTAAGACATTGCCTACCGCATTGAGCCAGATCACTGCCGCCGGTAGTGTGGCGCGTGCCGGCGAGGCGTATGCTGCTTCTGTATTGATGATGATTCCGCCGATCATCTTCTTTATCTTTGCTCAGAGTAGTACGGTGAAGACGATGGCGCACGCCGGTATCAAGGGTTAAGGGGGTGCACGACATGAAAAAAAGATTGACAAAAGTCGGTGCTATTGCTTTAGTAATGCTGGCGTTGGTTTCTATGCTGGCAATGCCCTCTTCGGCCTACATTGCATATAATACCTACAATTATAATTATTATGGAGAAGCGATTGAAACTCCTTCCGGGTATGCTCCGGAAACCATTTATTATGGTGAAGATTTGGGAGTTGGCACGTTATCCAATGCGGTCGACCTTTACGTCAGCCCTCAGAATGAAATCTACATTCTGGATTATTTCGGAAGCGAAAACCTTCCTCGCTTACACATCTTTGATTCTAATTTCAAGCACATTAAAACGCTCTCGACGCTTACTGCAAACGGTAATCCTTATATTATGAAGTTACCTGAGAGTGTCGTGGTAGATAAGTTTGGTTACATCTATATTTGCGATACCGGTAACCGTCAGATCTTGAAATTGGATAAGGATAAGAGCGGTAAGATCGTTCAGACTGTTGGCGCACCGAATTCCGATCTTTTTGAAGGTGAGTTTAAACCTTCTAAGATCGCGATAGCAAAGAATATGTCTTTGTATGTTATTTGTACCGGTGCCTTGGATGGTATCATGGAGTTTGACGAGAGAGGAACCTTCCTTCGTTATTTCGGTGCTCCTGACGTTCAGATGTCGGTTACGGATATGATTGCCTTGGCTTGGAGACGGATGTATCGTTCGATTCTTGGTAGTGATGCAGATGACTCTTTTGCTACCTTCGTTCCTACTGAGTTTTCTAACCTGGTCGTAGATGATTTTGGATTTGTTTATTCCGTTATTGCCGCGACCGAGGATTCCAACACCGAGCAGTTGCTGAAGATGAACTTCTTGGGTAACAACATTCTTGACCCGATGGCCAAGAGTACCCAAAAAGTCAGTGATACCCTTTCGAAAACGTATGGCGATCTGCAGCGTCGTGGTACTAAAACCGAAGGTAATATCTTTACGGACGTTGCCGTAGATAAGGACGGCTTCATTACCATGCTGGACTCCAACCTTTGTAAGGTGTTTGAGTACGATCCGGAAGGCAACCTGACCTTTGTTTACTCCGGTAAAGGTAGTCAGAAGGGTATGCTGAACAGACCTGCTGCAATTGCAAAGCTCGGCAAAAAGACTTTGATTTTAGATTCTCATTTTGGTTCGATTACCATTTTTGACTTGACTCAGTATGGCGACACTCTTCATGACGGCATTATGCTTTATGATCAGGGTCTTTACACCGATGCTGAAACCTATTGGAATGTAATTTTGAAGCAAAATGCAAACTGTGAATTGGCACATATCGGCCTTGGTAAGGTTTATTACCAGTTTGGTCGCTATAAAGATGCAATTCATCACTTTAAGATTGCAAATGACCGAATGAACTATCAGGATACTTATGCACTTTACAGAGAAGCTGTGATCGCTGATTATTTTGATTTGATCATGACGTTGCTGGTTGTTTTGGTTGTCGTTGCAATCGTGTGGAAGGTCTTTGGTAAAAAGATTCTTGAAATGATCAAAAACAGAAAACAAGGAGGTGGAGAAGATGAGTCAGAAATTATGGAGTAATCTCTATGTGTTTTTTCAGATGATCAAAGAGCGCTTTTTCGTCGGAAAAAAGAATCCGTTTTTGATGGTTACCCATCCCGTTGAGACGATGGAGGGTCTAAAGTATAAGAAAAACGGTTCGGTTGTTTATGCAACTCTGCTTCTCCTGGTCTTTACGGTTTCTGCTATTATCCAGGAAGTTGGTACCGGGTTTATTTATACCACTTTACGGATCAAGGATTTTAATATTCTGACTGTACTGTGCACCTCCGGTTTAATGGTTTTGTTGTTTGTTGTTGCAAACTGGGCACTTTGTACGCTGCTTAACGGTGAAGGTAGATTGGTTGATATTTATATCATGACCTGCTATAACCTGACCCCGTTGATCGCCTACAATTTGGTGAGTACTTTCCTTTCCAGATTCTTGGTTAGCAGCGAATTCACCTTCGTTACTATTGCGGGCGCTTGCTGCACGATGTGGTTTGTTGTCCTCATGTTTTACGGTGCCATGACCATCCATAACTACAAGTTCTGGTCAACCTTGCTGAACCTGATTGCTTCCTTGGTTGCCATGGCGATCATCTTCTTCTTGATCTTCTTGTTCGTTGTTTTGGTTCAGCAGTTGTATGTATTTGTATTGACGATCTATACGGAATGCCGTATGAGAATTCTATCTTAAGAAAGGGGAGAAGTGAATAATGAAAAAATTAATTTCTGTTTTGTTGTCCATCGTGTTGCTTCTTTCCTGCATTTCGACTGTGACCCTTGTGGCGAGTGCTGCTCCGGAGACTCTTGATGTTCCCGGCAACTACAGACTCGTGAATGAAAATGCAAATCTTGCTCTTTATATTGATAGCACTGCCGGCAATTTCGGTGTTATGAATGTCAAGACCGGTACGGTTTGGTATTCTAATCCGATTGATTGGGAAAGCGATACCTTTGCTCAGGGTGAGAGCCATGATGAGCTTACTACGAAGGTTGCAGTTGAGTACCTTACCGAGTCCTATTCGACCGGCACGGTTACTTCGCTGAAAGCTTCTACGATTACCGAGAAGCAGGGGAAAGATTGGATTATGACCTTCTATTTTAAAGGAAATAACACCAACTTTACCATTCCTGTCAAGCTTTCGTTAAAAGAAGATTATCTTCATATGGAATTGATGATCGACCGCATTAAAGAACTCGGTAACACGCGCGTTCTTTCTGTAAAACTGTTTCAGTTCTTTGGTGCAGCCGGTGTGAATGATGCCGGGTATGGCCTGATTCCCGACGGTTCCGGCTCTTTGATGGAGTTTAATCGCGGTGTACTGAATTCCTATGAGTTTGGTATCAACGGCGAGGGGCAGTTCTATGCTCCGAACCCCACAGAAGCAGCGACCGATAAATATTTCACCAACTGGAACGAGCCGCTTCGTCTGCCGGTGTTTGGAATGGTGAAGAATTCCGATGCATACCTCAGCATTGTGGAAAGCGGTGCTGCTGTTGCGGATCTTCATGCATATATCAGCGGATTTAAGAATAGCTACAACACCATGTTTACGACGATCCATGTACGTGATACCCAGAAACGTCGTAGTTCCACCGGTAAAGCCGGTAGCGGTTCTTACTATACCGACTCTTTGCCTGAAAACTATATTGCAAGATATTATTTCATGAATGGTGAAGATGCGAATTACATCGGTATGGCAGAGAAGTACAGAGAGTACTTGATCAATGAGCAGGGGATGAAGAAGGTTGACGACTCTGTGTCTAATACGCTTGCAATCTCTCTCTATGGTGCTGTTAAGAAAGCTAAGCATTTTCTCGGAATCCCTTATACCGGACAGGAAGCTTTGACAACTTATAAAGAGGCCGAAGAATTGATTGACCGTCTGAGCAACGATAAGGTTGATAAAGTCTTTATCAATTATCTTGGATGGGCTTCCGGCGGTTTGGAAACAACGATGGATCCTGAAATCGCTCCGAATTCCAAACTGGGTGGAAAGAAAGCGCTTCAGAAATTGATCGACAAGGCAAATAGTGCAAACTATATGCTGAGTCTTGATATGGATCTGCAGGCTTTCTACGGCGGAAACTCTTCCGTGAAGAAGTTTAAAAATACCGCTTATGGTCTGGATTCTTCGCCGGTTGCGATTTATAAATCGAGAATTTACGCAGCTGGAGCGAAATCAAATGGCGATATTTTGTCTCAGTTGATCCATCCCGCCCATATGCCGGGCTATGCGAATGAATTTCTTACCAATGCTTCTGCGAAGAATATTTATAATTATTCCTTTAACTCTGTTGGTGATACCATTTACTGTGCGTACAATCTTCAGGATGTGATCACCCGCGACGGTTCTGAGGATGCAATGATTGAGATCTTTAAAGCCGCTGCTGAAAAGGCAGATGAAAACGGTGGTATTGTCAATACCTTAGGCGGTAATGGTTATGCCATGTCTTACGTTGACAATGTCTTAGAAGCTCCTGTTTATGGTAGCCATAATAACATTGCGCTTCAGGAAGTACCGTTCTATCAGATCGTTTTCCGCGGTTACGTGAACCTTGCAAGTACTCCTGTTAACCTGAATTCTGAGCAGGATGATTTGATTTTGAAGTTGGCTGAGACCGGTATGAGCCTCTATTATCTCTTGATGGATGCAGAGTCTACTGCATTCCAGGATACCAATTTTACTGCTTCTTATGCTTGTGAATTGGACGATCATTATGATGATATGTTGACTCAGTACAATCGCATGAAGCCGCTTTACAATGCAGTTGGAAATAGTGAGATTGCGAATTATCAAATTGTTTCCGATACTGTGAAGGTCACAACCTTCAAAAACGGCGCGAAAGTATATGTGAACTATGGCACTGCAGAAACGACTGTAGAAGGCGTTAAAATCGGTGCAAAAGACTTTACTGTGGTAGGAGGTGCAAACGCATGAGCAATCAAAATGAAGAATTGAAAATTGATGCATTAGAAGCTCAGGCTGATGCAACCGAAGTTACCGAAGT
>JAZNVY010000114.1:0-6377 GCA_045593105.1 Eubacteriales bacterium | reverse complement strand
CTGTCCTCTTCTTCTTCGTGGCGCTCCTTTTGATCCTCTTCCCCGGAATGCCGACAGGGCTGGTCGTTGCCTTGGTCTCCATTGAATCGGCGTCCATCCTGCTCTCTATGATCCTTTATACCACCCGGTATCTCAATCTGTATCATCAGCATAAAGCAAATAATGCATAAAAGAAACGCCATCCATCGGATGGCGTTTTTCTTTTAGACCAACGTGATTTCAATGGCGGCGACAGTAGCCGGGGGAAGCTTGACGATATCCCCCTCAATGGTTTGGGTCTGCACCGCAAAGACCTCTTGGTTTAATGGGGTGATCTCCGTCGCCGGGTTTTCTGCAATATAGAACATTTCCGCACTTTGGATCTTCCGTCCGCCTACGTCCAGTTTCAATTCCTGGGCATAGTTCATATCGGTGTTAGCCACGTGGATATAGACCTTATTTTCTGTGGCGGAGCAAACCGCATCCAACGCGCCGTTATAGCTGCAATCCAAATAGTATTCTCCTTGGTGATGCCGGAACAGGCTCATGACGGAACCCACCGGCTGAAGGTAACATTTCTGCCCGGAATCGTGCTCACGGATTACCCCGGAAACGAGAATGGCATTAACCTGCCATACATTGCCGAAAAAGTCCGCCATGGTGGCAATATCCACTACGTCGCTATGCCGCATGATGGTATTCAGGCACCGGGCATAGGAGACCCCTGCCCCCCAGGAAGAAAGCACCTCGCAACGGTTGCGTCCTTTCAATCCAAAATGACCCTCCGTAATGGCAAGACGCTTATTGCCGGCATCGTTTCGCATTTTTTTGATATGCTCATCTAAAGATTTATGGGCATTGAGCAGATGGAGCCAGGTTTTTTCCAAGTCGTCACGGTACTGGATACTGTTCAAGGGGGAATCGGGCAAACCGGAATCAAAATGATGATGGAACGCCAACATTTCGATCTGGTCTAACCGACTCATAGCAGGTGCCCATGCCTCCTTGGTAAAGAGATCCTCATCGCCCCAACCGATCAAGTGAATAGAAGGATCCTTCGCCTTCATCGCTTCGGCAAAGCGAGCGGTGGCTTCATAGCACTCCTCCACCCTAAAACCCTGCCGTTTCCAGACCCCATAAGAGGTTTCATTCCCGATCTGCCAGTATTTCACATTGTAGGGCGCCTTAATGCCGTGAGCCAGACGCTCGGGGTTTTCGGGATCATTGCAGTAAGCCACCCAATCAGCGGCCTCTTGGGCGGTCCCCATCCGATTGGTATCGTTTTTCGGTTGCTGCCAGAATTTCAAGCCCTCTGACTCCATATTGACGACCAGCAACGGTGCGGCATTTGCCTGACGGCAAAAATCCAATACTTCATGAGTGCCTACCTGATTATGGTAGATACCACCCCAGCAATGATTGAACATGGGAACGCGCTGATCTCGGGGTCCTACTGCCTCCCGCCAATGATAATAGGAAGCAAAACTACCGCCCCAGCGCACCATGGTAGGAGCAAGTTCCTTGACTCGATCCATCAGCATGGGCCACCAGCGGTTTTCGGTGAAATCCCAGCCGACATCCACCGAGCTATCCGCCACCCCCAAGGGCTCCATAAACTGCATATAGAGGTAGGGGGAAATCCTATGCTTTTTCTCCGGATCTATTTTCAAGATGATCATGGCATCCGTTTCCTCTCACTTTTTTCTTCTATTCTATCGAAAAATAATCCGAACATCAATGATGCAGATGGACGAAAAATAAAGTAAAATGTCCGAATTTTAAAGTTTTAATTGATTTTTATTTTTTGGCGTGATAAACTGGACTTATGAAAGAAAAAATTGATTCTTACAAACGAATATCCCTCAATGGCATCGAGCTGAAGGTCTTTCAGATCCACGGCACCCCCATCCTCAAAGCCAACCGCCGCCCTGCCCACGATCCGGTCATCCTCCGGGCGATCCATTCTCATTTTACCTTTGAAGTCTTTTTCATCTGCAACGGCAAGCTACAGCTCTATACAGAGGACGGCTTTCAGCTTCACCGTAACTCCGTGGTCATCATTCCGCCCCATTTGAAGCACTATTCCTATAATGAGCAGAAAGGAAATTTCTGCCTGCTCTTTTCGGTGGAGGACTCCCTCCATGCCGCTCTGCTGATCCAAAAGCTCAGCGCAGGGATCACTACCCTCCCTCTCACAGATGAATTGACCTTCTATCTGCAACGGTTGAGCGAAAAGACCCCCTTAACCACCGCTGCTGCGGAAGAGGATCGCCATCTGCTGACTGCCTTGATCTTTAATCAGCTGGTAGATGCCCTGCTTCCGGAGAAGGAGCGTCCTCCCATTTATAAAGCCCCCTCCACCGAGCATATTGATGCCATCGAGACCTTTATCAACAGTCATCTGCGTGAGAAATTCACCCTTTCGGACGTGGCAAAAAACGTGGCACTGAGCACCAAGCAGATCTCCCGAATCATTTTAAAGGAATATGGGATGACCTTCTCGGAGCTGGTGGCAGATAAGCGGCTGGCATCCGCCAAGATGCTTTTAAAAAACAGCGCCCTCCCGGTACGGGAGATCGCCGTCAGGACCTTCCCCGGCTCGGAGACTTACTTTTATACGCTTTTTAAAAAGAAATGCGGAGTATCGCCTATTAAATACAGAAAAAAATAACGGTTGCGTTGCAACCGTTATTTTTTTAATATTTTAGTAAAGACTGATCTTCAAATTCATGGAGTTTTTTCTGCAAGGCATGGTTGATGGTCACCACCTTGATCCGCATATAAAGGACGGTAAAGATCCCGGCAATCAGCGCCAACACTGCGGTAACCGGAACGTTCTTCAACCAAAGGCCTCCTACCAGCAGAATCGCCGCCACAACGGCAACGCCAACCGCTAAGACCAGCAAACAGCTTTTGAGTTTCTTTTTGCCGTATTCCTTTAAAATAGCCTTGCGTTCCAGGGTATATTGTTCAAACACTTCTGCTTTCATGTTTTTTCTCCTTTTGCTTAATAATTTTATTTTATCTTATTTTTACAAAAAGGTCAATAAAAAATGAGGCGCCTTCTCTTAGGAAGACGTCTCATTATCATTATTCGGTTCTTAATGCAATAACGGGATCCTTTCTCGCCGCTACGCCGGAGGGGATCAAGCCTGCCACAAAGGTCAAAATCATACTGATCACCACCAGGATGACACCGCCCTGCCAAGGCAGTACTGCATTGAGGGTGGGAATGCCGGTGACGGCATGGAGAATGACGTTGATCAGCATATTCAAAAGCAACGTGATCCCGATGCCGAAGGCGCCGGCGGCAAAGCCGACGATCAACGTCTCGGCATTAAAGACACGGGAGATATCTCGTTTGGATGCGCCGATGGCGCGGAGGATACCGATCTCCTTGGTTCTCTCCAAAACGGAAATATAGGTGATGATTCCGATCATGATGGAAGAAACCACCAGGGAGATCGCCACAAAAGCGATCAATACATAGGAGATGGCGTTGATCACCGTCGTTACCGACGACATCAGAAGTGCAACGTAGTCGGTATAGCTAATCTGCTGCTCTTCCTCTTTGCCCTCGTTATACGCATCAATGGCTTCCCCAATCTTATCCTTATCCGCAAAGGTGGCGGCAAAGAGATTGATGGTAGAGGGGCTGCTGAGATCCACGTATCCCAGCTTTTGCAGATTTTCCTCTAAAGTCGCTTCCGATACAGTGGGGGGCATATAGAGGTCATAATAATCCGCCAGCTGCGTCTCGGTATAACCGAGCGCCGCCTGCTCCAATGCACCTGCCAGAGCGGCGACAGGCATCGCCGCCAGCTGTTTGCCGGTGGCCTCCGCATACTGGGCGCTGATCTGCTTTTCCAGTTCCTCGCGCACATAAGCGAAGAGGGTCTCATCATCCATAGAGTCGATATAATCCTGGATGGTCTGGGCGCTCATATTGGTAGAGCTTCCTGCCGCCTCCATGACGTTCTTTTCCAGTTCTTCCCGGCTCATGCCCTTGAGCATTCCGCCGATAGTCTGATCCAGATACTCCCGGCTGGGAGTGGTCATGATCTTGGTATACAGCGCGGCCTTGCCGGCGGTATCCAGAGATTTCATATAGTCCTTAAAGTCGGCGGCTTTTTCCGGGCCGGTAAGTTCCTTTTCCCCGCCGGTGGCGAAGGGCAGGCCGGTGAAGATATCGGTCTTTTCGTCCGAAAGCTGCGCCTTGACTACTTCCTTACCGTTGGCCTGATCCGCCGCATAACGGGTCAGGGCGGAGGTATAGCCGATAGCACCGGTCATCATGGAGGAAGCCGCATCCTCGTTGGGACGGAGAATGCCGCAGAGCTTCAGCTCGATGCCGTTATCGTAAAGAAACCGCAAGCCGGTGTCATTCTCAGAAATGTCTGTTGCAATACCGCTTTCCTTATCATACTGATAGCGATCCGCATCCAAAATCAGCCGGAAGCTCAGATCGCACATCTCTTCATAACTCCAACTTTTGACCTCGGTCTCGATCTCTTTTCCATTGAGATAGGCCTCCATGATCTTGGTCATGTTTTCCTCGGATTCCAGACCCAAGGCATAGAGTACAATGTCGCTCAGCTCATTATTCTGATTTAAGATCAGGACCATCTCGTTATAGGCTTTCGGCCAGGAGCCGTGAACCAGGTCGTACTGATCCTTCAAAAGCGGATTGATCAGCTCGCCGCCCTCGCCTTCCAGCATCTCCTCCCAGACGGTGAAGCCCTTCTGGTAGCTCTGCATCATGGAACTTTCGGTAATGGTGGAACTCATATTGCCGCCCATCATATTCTGCATCAGTTCCATCACGTCGGATTTCACGATGGTGCCGGCCTCATCCTTGGTATAAATATTAAAATCCAGGTCGTAGCCGTACTGCACGGCGCTGAGATGGGGCGTTACTTTATTACCTTCGCTTTCTATATACTCTTTGAAGCTCTTAAGGTCGTTGGTTTCCGTATCGGCAGCATTCAGCGCGTTCATCATTTCATACATTCCGGCACTGGAATAAACCTTATCGGTATCATGAGTCAACTCGCCGGGATCGGCGCCCATTACGTTGGTCAGCACCGAGGAAAGATCCACCGTTTCCTTTTCAATGGTGATGGGATAGGATGCCAGGGTATCCTCCTGCACGCCGTCAATATACCCCTGGACGCCCTGGGAGACCGAAAGGATCAAGGCGATACCAATGATACCGATGGAACCGGCAAAGCTGGTCATAAAGGTACGGCCTTTTTTGGTCAACAGGTTATTGAAGGAAAGAGAAAGGGCGGTCAAGAAGCTCATGGAGGGCTTTTTATGACCCTTCTTTTTCTCATAGGTCTTGTTTTCCTCAGCAGTGTAAGGATCGGTATCGCTGACCACCTGGCCGTCCAGCAGGCGGATGGTACGGGAAGCGTACTCCTCCGCCAGATCCGGATTATGAGTCACCATGATGATCAATTTATCCTTGGAGATTTCCTTAAGGATCTCCATGATCTGGACGCTGGTCTCACTATCCAAGGCGCCGGTGGGCTCATCCGCCAGAATGATCTCCGGATCATTGACCAGGGCGCGGGCAATGGCCACACGCTGCATCTGACCACCGCTCATCTGGTTGGGCTTTTTATGGAGCTGATCCCCCAGCCCCACCTTCTCCAATGCCTCCCGGGCGCGCTTACGCCGCTCCGCGCGGCTGACGCCGGAAAGGGTCAGCGCCAGCTCCACGTTGGCCAGCACCGACTGATGGGGAATGAGATTATAGCTCTGGAAGACAAAGCCTACCGAATGGTTCCGATAGGAATCCCAATCGCTGTCCTTGTACTCCTTAGTAGAGCGACCACTGATAATGAGATCACCGGAGGTATAGCTATCTAAGCCCCCGATCAAATTCAAAAGGGTGGTCTTGCCGCAACCGGAGGGACCGAGAATTGCCACAAACTCGCTTTTGCGGAATTCCATGGTGACACCCCGAAGGGCTTCCACCTTGCTATCTCCTACCGGATAGGTTTTTACAATATTTTCTAAACGCAGCACTTTAAATAAAGCGCCTCCTTCCCAACATTTGTGATGAAATTATACTCTCATTTTTTGGCATTTACAAGAAAAAACTGTCACTATTTAACAATTGTTTACAAAAAAGAGAGCCTTACGGCTCTCTTTTTTAAAATCCCTCGTGGGCTTTGTTCAAAAATGCTTGGGTCTTGGGGCTTTGGGGATTGCCGAAGACCACATCGGGAGTGCCCATCTCTTCGATGACACCATCCGCCATAAACACGACTTTATCCGCCACATTCCGGGCAAATTCCATCTCATGGGTGACCACGATCATGGTACTGCCGGTGTCCTTCAGTTCCTTAATGACCTTCAGCACTTCGCCGGTCAGCTCCGGATCCAGCGCG
>JAZNVY010000113.1:0-1535 GCA_045593105.1 Eubacteriales bacterium | reverse complement strand
CTCGGCGGTATCCTCGGCGGCGGGGACACCCCTTCCGATCCCGATCCCTCTGCCACCGACAACCGCGCCGTCACAAAAATGACCGATGCGGCACTGGAAGCACTGCTGGCACAGGGCTTCGAGCGGGTCTCCGATGGGGAGGAAGCCGCCGAAACCGAGCGAACCGTCGAGGAGCTTCTGCAGATGCTTTCGGACGGAGTTCCCATGACTGATTCCTCCGGTGCGGATTACGGCACGATTCCCCAGACCTTCTCGGTCGATCTTACCCAAATGGCGGCACTTCAAGGCACGACGGTGCAATTTTCCGAGGAGCCGTGGGAAACGGATAAAACGGTGGAGGGCTTCGACATAGAGGCGTTTACCGCCGAGATGACACCCGAAGAAAAAGCGGAATGGGACGAGATGATGTCCAAGACCGAGGAGGACTGGGCGGCAGAGATCGCCGAGATGGAAGCGGAAATGGAGGAGATGGTAAACTCCATGAACGATTCTGGCGGTGATGATGACGATTATGACACCGGCGATATCGGCGACATTGAAATCCCCGATATGGACGATATTCAGAAGCAGATCGAGGACGCCATGAAAGATATCCCCGACGAATACAAGGATTTGTTCGGCGACTTGGGAGGTCTCGGCGATCTTGGCGATTTAGAAGGACTGCTTGGCGGTCTGCTCGGCGGAAATTAAACAACACAAACAACAATAAGGAGAACGAATATGAAAAAGATATTTGCAATGGTACTCGTACTGGTGATGGTATTTGCTCTCGCATCCTGCGGCGGCAGCAAAAATGAAAAGAACATCGTCGGCGTATGGAAGCTGGTGGATACCGAAACCGAGACGGAATACGGTCTTGGTATTGAATTTACCAAAGACGGCAAGCTCCGCTACGGTCTGACCGAGGAGGTCTTTGAAGCCATTGGCGGTGGAGATGCCGAGGACGTCATGGATGGTCTGGATCTGCTCATGAGTATTGAATATGAGATCAAGAGCGACACCGAAATGGAAATTACCATGAAAGCATTTCTCGGACTTGCCAAAGAGACAACAGACGTATCTTATGCATTGAACGGAGATACGCTGACCTTCGACGGCGCGGAATATACGAGAGTGAAGTAAGATAATACAAACAATACGTTGAAGGATAACTTTTGAGGATCTTTTACTGAATTGTCCCTCTGCATTGACAATAAATTATCATAAATGTTTTAAGACAAAATAAACGAACTTCCTGTCGGGCGAAACTCTCGCCCGATATTTTTTTTGCTCTTTTTCCCCGAAACCTTGCCAAAACGCAACCTCCGCAGCGGAGTAGTAGTGAGAGAAGAAAGAAGTGCCGAAAAAATTTTTTGATAGATTTCTCAAAAAGTGGCCAAAACGGGGTGTTGCTGTACGAGTAAGGGTAGAGGGAGAGAAACGGCGGGAGTTTACAGAGCAAGATTCTACCACGGTGCCAAAAGGCGACACCCCTGTTCAAAGGCAAGGAACGCCGCAAAGACATGATAAAAGTCGGAGGCCAAGCGGTCTTAGGA
>JAZNVY010000112.1:0-31356 GCA_045593105.1 Eubacteriales bacterium | reverse complement strand
CCTGTTGTCTTCCTAAGACCGCTTGGCCTCCGACTTCGATGAATTATGCAAGGCTTTAATGAAACCGGATGTAAAGCTTGATTATGTGAAATTTGTAGTTCCCGAAGGAAAGACCGTAAGTGAAATCGCCGAAATCATCGAAGCAAGCGGTCTTTGCACAGCCAAAGAGTTTTTAGAGGCTGCCGACAGTTATGATTATGATTTTCCGTTCATGGAGGATCTCAAGAAAAGAGACCAGAAACTGATCGGTTATAAACTGGAGGGATATCTTTTTCCGGCCACCTATGAATTCAGAGCCGATACGGTCACTCCGCATCAGATCGTGGAGAAAATGCTGCGTACTTTTTCCGAATACATCACGGAAGAGCTGATTGAAAAAGCCCAAAAAGTAGGGCTTTCCGTCAACGAACTTTTGTCTTTTGCTTCCGTAATTCAAGCCGAGGCATTTGGCGAAGAGTCCATGAGCGGTGTGTCATCCGTCTTTTGGAACCGGCTGAATTCCAGTGATATGCGGATGCTTCAATCCGATCCCACAATGTTCTATGCTGATGATCTCAAGGCGTTGCCCCACTATACAGATGCCATGGGAAAGGCATACAGCACCTATAAATGCATTGGATTGCCGGTGGGGCCCACCAATTGTCCGGGGATCGATGCAATAAATGCCGTGTTAAATCCAAGCGAAACGAATTATTTTTATTTCGTGACCGATAAGAACGGAAAATTCTATTTCAACGTTACACTTGCAGATCACAACAAAACCATTCGTTCTCTGAAAAACCAGGGACTTTGGGCGTAACAACTTATGATTCACGTTATTCAACAATCCTGTCTCGAAAAAATCAAAGCAGATACGCGGGAATTTAAACCAAATTATGAATCTGCCAGTGCTCTCGTCAACGAGGAATTTGCTTATCAAATCGTTCTTTATAGTGACGATGCCGTAACTCAATCCGTTTCCCTTGAATTGCAGTGCTCCGATGATGCCAGACTTTTTGAGGTGAAGCAAGTTCCGGTGACTTGGCCGCATTACGACGACGATGCCAAAAACCGCTATCTTGCAGATACACCGACGCTTCTTCCGGACGCACTGATACCTTTAGGGCGCAAACCGACATTGAATATTAACAAAAATATCTGTGTTTTGTGGGTCAGTGTAACGGCAACTTTTCCGGGTGACCATTATATCGATCTTTATCTTGATAAGGAATACCGTTCTCGGTTCGTACTGCGTGTGTTGCCGTACAGAATTCCAGCAAGCAGCTTTGTGAATTGCCAATATATTGACCCCTGCAGTATTGCCAAAGCATATAAAACAACGTTATTTTCTGAGTTCCACTGGAAATTACTCGAAAGGTATTTTAAAATTGCGGCCGATCACGGCGTTACGCACGTTCTGACGCCGATCTATCCACCGGTTTATGATGAATTTCCTTCGTGTGACGAACAGATCCAATTGGTTCAAATCACAAAGAATAATCTATCTTATGAGTTCAATTTTGATCTTTTGGATAGCTGGATTTGTATCGCCAGAAAAAGCGGCATTCATAAATTTACGTTTCCACCAATCATTCCTTCGCTAAAAACCTTGGAATGTCCAAAGCTCAAAATGACGAATGAATGGATCGAGCAGGATGTGTTCGACGCGCAATCCGACGTGCTTTCTCCGGAATTTTCCACTTTTATTCGTAAATTCATGCGTGAGCTACTCAAACATTTGAAATTGATCGGAGCGCATGATGACGTCACCTTTCAGTTTTCTCATGCTCCGGAAACAGAGAATGCAGAAAGCTATATGCAATGTCGTGCACTCATTAAACAGATCATCCGCGCGCACCAAATTGCTGATACGAAGGTTTCGCCCGAATTTGTAGAATTGGAAATCGGCAGTGCGCCATTCTTTTCTACCGCCGAGCCCGAAAGATTTTTTGATTTCCAAATCAACCGGCATCTTTATATGGACAATCTTTCTTCAAAGTCCATAATCAACACGTTAATTGCGGCACCTTCAATGCGTATCCGCGCCTTCGGTGCCATAAGTTACTGCAATATATTCGTTTCTCTTTTCAATCTATGGTTCAATAATTACTTTTCTCAAGAATGCCAGGGTCATGAGGTGACGTTCGACACATCGAATCATAACGCCCTGCCTTCAGGTCTTGGATTTTTGGTTTATCCGGCAATTGACGGACCGATTCCTTCTATACGGTTGAAACAACTGCATTTTGCATTGCAGGATATTGCCGCCTTAAAACAAATAGCGAATACTATCCCAAAAGAACGGGTTGTATCACGGATCGAAAAGAAGTATAAACTCACCATCCAGAATAACACGATTGACGCAGATGATTTTTTAAAGATGCGTGAGGAACTCTACTCATTATTGAATAATTAATATCAAGCGAGGTAAAGAAATGAAATTAGGCATTGTGGGATTACCCAACGTAGGAAAAAGTACATTATTTAACGCCATCACGAATGCGAAGGCACAGTCTGCAAACTATCCGTTTTGCACGATCGATCCGAACGTGGGCGTTGTCTGTGTTCCCGATAAACGTCTGGACGTTTTGGGTGAGATGAACAATTCCAAAAAAATCGTCCCGGCCGTCATTGAATTCGTGGATATCGCTGGTCTGGTAAAAGGTGCATCCAAAGGCGAAGGTCTTGGAAATAAGTTTCTCGGAAACATCCGGGAAGTGGATGCAATCGTCCACGTCGTCCGTTGCTTTGCCGACGACAATATCGTCCATGTGGATGGCTCTGTAGACCCCATTCGCGACATCGACACCATCAATTTGGAACTGATTTTCTCCGACCTTGAGCTGGTGGAAAAAATGCGCGACCGCGCCGCAAAGCTTGCAAAAGGGGATAAGAAGCATCTTGCCGAAGTGGCACTTTTTGACAAGATCAAAGAAACCTTAGAAGCAGAGAAGTTTGTCAATACCATCGATTTTACGGAAGATGAGCAAGAGATCATGAAAACCGTCTCTTTGCTCACCAATAAACCCGTGATCTATGCCGCCAACGTATGCGAAGAGGATTTCAAAAACGGAATGCTGAGCAACGAGTATATTTCTGCCGTACAGGAACGTGCTTCTCATGAAAATGCAGAAGTTTTGGTCATTTGTGCGCGTCTTGAGGAAGAAATCAGCGAGCTCAGCGAGGAAGAGAAAGAACTCTTCTTGGCAGAACTTGGCTTCGAGCATAGCGGCTTGGATCGTATGATCTCCACTTGCTATAGCCTGCTCGGACTAATTAGTTATATTACCAGCGGCGAGATGGAAACAAAAGCCTGGACCATCACTAACGGCACAAAGGCGCCTCAGGCCGCCGGTAAGATCCATACCGACTTTGAACGCGGCTTCATACGCGCCGAGATCGTTTCTTACGACGATCTGGTTGCCTGCGGTTCTATGGTTGCTGCCAAGGAAAAAGGCCTTGTACGCAGCGAAGGAAAAGAATACGTCATGAAAGACGGAGACGTAGTCCTTTTCCGATTCAACGTTTAAAACAAAATGACGGTCGAAAGACCGTCATTTTTATTTCACGATACAAACAATGCTTAAGATCATAAAAGCAGTTAATAGTAGAAAAAAACTGATTCTCCACCAATTTCGAACAGGCTTTCCACGCCGGTTTTTGATGTGGTTATTCATCATTTTCTCACACTCTTTCACCATGTCTTTATATGGAATTTTACCGCCGGAACGAAGAATAAATATAGCTTGTTCAAAGATATCGCTATCCGTATTATTCAGTAAAACAATCTGCTTGCCGACTCCTTTTATCATAACAACACCTCGAAATTAGTATCTTGATTTAAAAGGATCTTATGCAATACTTTTGGAAATTTTGCAAACCATGATCGTAACGTCATCACCATTATTGGATTTACAGATCTCACTATGCTTTCTTAAGATCGCCTTGGCGAAGTTCCGTGGATTTTTATTGCAGCTTTCACGGATTATAGTTTCCAGATTTTCTTGAAGAATTGAAAGACCATCCGAGGCAAGAATCAGCCAATCTCCATCCTCTGCTTGGAGGTTTACGTGATTCAAACGATCGTGATCACTTAGCCCCAATGGAACACCTCCGCCTGGGATTACTTTTAATGTATCATGGCGAAGAACGAAACTGTCATATGCCCCGGATTTATAGAACTCCACGTTTCCGGTATCTAAATCCATTGAGCAAATATCGACGGTTGTAAAATAATTTGATTGCCGAAGACGCAATGCCGAACGGTAGGCATTTAACGCTTGTACGACCGAAAGACCACCGATAATCAAGCGTCTTAAAGTATCGATGAGCACACCGCTTTGCATACCGGCTTCTTTACCGCTTCCCATACCATCAGCTAATATCAAATAATAGTATTTTCCGGCTGAGAATCCCAGCGCAGTGTCGCCGCTGATTTGCTCACCACTGCGCGTTTTACAGAGCGCTGCGCACGAAATCTCATAGCACTGACTTTCCTTGATTTGCGCAAGATAACCACTTTCAATTGGATCGATTTTAAGAGAAAAACCATTTTTAAAATAGCCCGACAGTACTTCGCGAACGATCTTTTCATAAAGAATATCACCGGCCGGAGTGAATTGAATCGTACATTTTTTAATAGTTTGTTCGTCAATAATAAAATTAATATCATTTACTGTAATCCTGCGTTTTTCTAAAGAATCCTTGATTTTCTCTTCCTCTTCATTTAAAAACGATACCGTTTGTACCGCTGCATCCATTTTTCGCTCGATTCGTCGTGATATCTGTTCTAATTGATCCAGCAGATCTTCATAGTTTTGGGAATTGGATTGTATTAATTGCCGTTCTACAATGGCAGACATAGCTCGAGGCTTTATGCAAAAGGGGAGGGCGTCTTCGAGATGATCAATTGATTCAGTCTTTATATACCGCTCAGTAAGCACCTCCAAGCCCTCTGACAATTCAAAAAGTTTTTTACCGTAGCATTTTTCCGCCCGAGGGCAGATCTCGCGGCATTCTGTTTGACATTGAAGAATGATATTATTTGCACTTTTATCGTGGTCTTTTACTTTTCCGGAATTCTTAACCGGAATATATGCGGACAAAATATCACGGACCTTTTGCTTGGGAACGAAGAAAACCAAAGAATAAGCAACCATAGGCTCCGCGAAGTACCAATAGCTCCAAGGAAATTTACCAAAGAAAAACAATACGGCGTAATAAACCACTACAAATGAAATTAGCGACATTCGATCCGAAAAAGACGAAAATACACATCCAACAAGGGTGCCGACCACCACAGCCGTAAACACTGCCTCTCCACCGTTTCCTACAGCCGCCAGTAAAATTGCTAAGCAAGATCCCAAAACCGCTGCATGGCCACTTTTTAGGCAACAAATCGCAAAAAACAAAACCGATAATGCTACTATTCTTGCCACACTCATTGAAACGACATAAACGTTATGAAGAGTTATGATAACCAAGACTAACGTGATAACTGCGGCGATCAGTTCGCGGGAAGATAGCAGGCAGGATTGGCGAAAACCACGCACTGCATAGTTAATAAAATAAATGCAGCAACAAATCAATACGCTTTCCCCCAGTAAAACCAAAACGTTAAAAAGCGTTAATTGATCGATCATCAAAAACATGAAACCGGAAATAAAGCAAGAAGCCGCCGATAGAATTGCGGTATCATTTTTGATAACGTGCAATGACTTTCGAAAAACCATATGGACGATATAGATCATCGTTAATGCTGTTATATATTTAAATACAGCCAGAGAAAAAACACCGGTAATCACACCAAGCGCGCTTCCCATATAACAAAACGTTGGCATCAAACCAATACCGCCGCTTACAGAAAGCAGTATGAGAGAAAAAGGGGAGAAGTTCTCGAAAATCTCGCACTTTGCAATCAAAAAACCGATCAACAGTGATAAGATGATCTTTAAAACATTATAAAACCCCACTGTGACAAACTGCTGGAAACGATCCAACTGATGATGAATTTTAACCATTTTTTAACTCCTCTTTAACGTCATTTTCTCTCATTATAGCGAGGTGTTAAAAGCCTTTTTGTCGTATTTTGAGCCGATTTTAAATATTTTCAAAAAATTCATGGATATTTAGTAGATTATCCGTTATAATAAGTTTAATAACCATAAAGGTGGAAATAATGAACGAGAACTTAAAAGAAATTGTTGATCCTTTATTGGATTGGTATACGCAAAATAAAAGGGATCTGCCATGGCGTCATGATCCGACGCCATATCGCGTATGGATCTCGGAAATCATGCTGCAGCAGACTCGCGTTGACCCTGTGATTCCATATTATTTACGATTTATGGAGGAGATCCCGAACGTAGAAACTCTCGCTGCCATTCCGGAAGATCGGTTGATGAAGCTTTGGGAGGGCTTAGGCTATTACAGCCGAGCAAGAAACCTCCAAAAAGCGGCCATTGAAGTTGTAAAGGAAAAGCACTTTCCAACCGATTTTGACGGATGGCGTGCACTTCCCGGCATTGGTGATTACACTGCAGGCGCGATCTGCTCCATCGCTTTAGGTCTACCGACTCCGGCAGTAGACGGAAACGTTTTACGTGTTCTATCCAGAGTGATTGGTTCTTACGAAGATATCGCCTCGCCTTCGGTGAAACGGAATTTTACAGAATCCTTAAGAAATATCTACCCCAAAGATCGAACTTCTGATTTTACGCAGGCTTTAATGGAGCTTGGTGCCATCGTATGTTTGCCTAATGGTGTACCTCTTTGCGCCAGTTGTCCTCTGCAATCATTATGTACTGCCAGGAAAAAGAATCTCACGGATGAAATCCCGGTTAAAACTGCAAAGAAAAAGCGTAAAATTGAGAAAAAAACCGTACTTTTATTACGGCATGGTGAACAGATCGCCCTTCATCGCCGCCCGGAAAACGGTCTTTTAGCTAATTTATGGGAGTTTCCAAACCTTCCCGGCCATCTGAAGGCAAAAGCGCTTCAAGAGTTCAGACCGACTAAGATCACCGCTCTTCCGCCATCGACACACATCTTCACCCACATTGAATGGCAGATGATTGGGTACGAGCTGTTCGTTCCGGAACTTGACTCAAATTATGAATGGGTCGCAATAGGGGAGGCTCTTCATCAAAAGGCGATTCCCAGCGCTTTTCGATGCTATACAGACTATTTGAAAAATCAACGTTACGAGGAGTAAAACAATGAAACATATTTTAAAATGTACGGCATCCTTAATCTTAGACCAGTTTGTCGGCATCATATCCGGCTTTATGCTCGTTCTCTGCGTCAGTACAATTTTTGAGAATAGTCTGACCGGTTATACCATCGCATTTTGCATCTGCTTTGGTTTTTACGCTTACGTTACATATAACTCTGCATTCAAGAGCGGATTTCACGATAAGAACCGTGCTGAGAAAACGCCTCATTATTTCGGCTTTCTTTATAAAGGCGCTTTGGCGGGGATCATTGCCGCAATTCCGTTGTTTTCTTTATACCTCGCTTATCGCATCACGAACGCCGGAATTCTCGCGCTTTATTATATGATCGCAGATATGTATTGGACATGGCCGATGATCAATATGTTTCCCAATCATCAGCAATTTGTCATGGCTCTGGCGTTTTTGCCTATGATTTTAATCCCGTGGATCGGTTATATTGCCGGCTTTAAAAACTTTATGGTTTCCGATTTTGCACTCAAATTGTATAAAAAAATCGCTGAAAAATAACAGGAGCGCACACCGTTTGTTTGATGGTGTGCGCTTATTCGTTATATTGACTTTTAATATATAATATGTTAAAATTAGGATAATTATAATTATTGGGTGAAATTTGATGTGTTGTAATGTGGCGAAAACAAATGAAACGCCTTTAGTTTCTGTATATTGCATGGCCTTCAATCAAGAAGATACCATTGCGCAAACCATCGAAAGTATCATCGGTCAAAAAACGGATTTTCCCTTTGAATTGATCGTGCACGATGATGCTTCTACGGATCGCACCGGAGAAATTGTCCGCCATTACGCAGAAGTCTATCCGCAGATCATTCGCCCCATTCTACAACACGAGAACCAATATAGAAAATGCAATATAATCAAAACACACATACATCCCATTAGTCATGGATCATTAATTGCTATTTGCGAAGGGGATGACTATTGGAATGACGACACGAAATTGCAACGCCAAACGGATTATATGATGCAGCATCCTGAATGCACGCTTTGTTTTCACAGCGTTCTACAATTGGATCCCGAAGGGGAGTATATGACTGTACGCCCGTTGAAGAATTCATGCGAAGTATCTCCATCCACCATCATTAAGCGCGGCGGCATGTTTTGTCCCACCGTTTCTTCCATGTTTCGCAGAGAAGTGATGGATATATGGCCTCCATTTCGCGATGAAGCGGACGTTTACGATTATCCTGCGCAGGTGCTCGCCGCTTCCATGGGAACAGTTTACTATATCGACCGCATCATGGGCGTATATCGCTTTGCATCCGCCGGATCCTGGACGTCTCAGAACAAAGATCATGTCAATTACGATCACGTAGAGAACGAGACTCGCTGGCTTTCAAATTTTAACGCTTACACCGACGAAAAATATGTAAATGATGTCCACTATCATTTAGCACATATGTGGTTTACGGAATATCGCAAGACCTTTGATCCGGCAGTGCGCAAAAACGCCCTGCAATATACGCGCGTGTTGCCTCTGAAGGATCGGCTCGTATTCTTGTTTTTGATTGTTGTATTTTCCATTATGGGAAAACGCGGAAATATACTTTGGGAAAGGTTTAAAAAACTTCTTCTGAAATAGGAAAAAGAAGGTGCTGAAATGCAAGATAAAATATTAGTGACGCGTTCCTCTATGCCTCCGCTTGAAGAGTATATCGAGGAAATTCGGCCGTTATGGGAGACTCGATGGCTGACGAATTCCGGGGCCAAGCATCAGGAACTGGAGAAAAAACTCTGCGAATATCTCGGTGTGTCCAACGTTGCGCTTTGCGTTAACGGTCATCAGGCGCTGGAATGCATTTTAGAGGTATTTGAACTAAAAGGGGAAGTGATAACGACTCCCTTCACCTTCGTTTCCACTACTAATGCAATTGTTCGCAAAGGATTGACCCCGGTATTCTGCGATATCAACGATCAAGATTTCACCATTGATACGGACAAGATTGAGGCGCTCATAACCGATAAGACCTGTGCGATCATGCCGGTTCACGTATACGGTAACCTTTGTGACGATGAAGCCATTCGCAAAATTGCTGATCGTCACGGACTTAAAGTAATCTACGACGCAGCCCATGCATTTGGAGTACGAAAGAATGGCGTCGGCGCTGCCGCTCTGGGCGACGCATCTATGTTCAGCTTCCATGCCACCAAGGTTTTCCACTCTATTGAAGGTGGTGCCGCAATTTTCCGCGATGATATTAATTATAACAAAATCAATCATTGCAAAAACTTTGGCATGACCGCTCCGGAAACCCTTGCATTTACCGGCGGTAATGCGAAAATGAATGAATTTTGCGCCGCTATGGGACTTTGCAATCTGCGGCATATCGATGATTCCATAGCATCACGAAAGATTGCTGCTGACAGATACAGAGAACGGTTACAAAACGTTCCCAGTCTGCAGCTTAGCATCATCCAAGAGGGTGTTAAGAGCAATTACGCTTATTTTCCTCTCGTAGTGCACCCTGAGACCTTCGGCAGGGATCGCGATCAAGTACTCGATGCACTGGCGGCTCAAAATATTGGTGCAAGAAAATATTTCTATCCTTTGACAAGCTCCGTCGAAAGCTTTAACGGCATCTATGACCCTGCAAAAACACCGGTTGCGGCGCGTATTTCGGAAAGAGTACTCTGTTTGCCGCTTTACGAAGGGCTTGAAATTAACGAAGTGGATCGCATTTGCGATACGATATTAAATTCAGTGAGGTAATTATTATGAATATTGGATTGATCATTGCAGGCGGTAGTGGCCAACGGATGCATCAGAATATCCCCAAGCAGTTTTTAACTGTCGATGAGCGTCCTGTAATCGTTTATACCTTGGAAGCCTTCCAAAAACACTCTGATATTGATGCCATCGCGGTGGTTTGCATTGATGGCTGGGAGAATATGCTTTGGGCTTATGCCAATCAGTTTAACATCACGAAGCTGAAGCATGTCATTCCCGGCGGTAAAAACGGACAGGATTCCATCCGGAATGGCGTTTATGAGCTGGAAAAGCATTATTCCAAAGACGACATCGTGCTGATCCATGATGCGATCCGTCCGATGGTTTCGCAGGAAATCATTTCTGATTGTATCGTTAAAACACAGCAGAATGGCTGTGCCATTGCGGTTATTCCTTGCGCCGAGGCGATGGTGATCACGCAGGATCAAGAGACTTCTACCGAATGCTATCCCCGGGATGAATTGAAGCGTACCCAAACCCCTCAGGGCTTTTCTATCGGGAAGATCTGTGACCTGCATCGGCGTGCTCTGGAAGCCGGAATTACAAACTCCGTCGCATCGGTTACTTTGATGATCGAAATGGGGGAGAAGGTTTATTTCTCTGCCGGTTCTGAAAAAAACATCAAATTAACTACGATCGAAGACATTGATATTTTTAAAGCCCTTTTGAATGTGAAACGTTCCAATTGGTTAAAGTGAGGTAAACGATTTGTTTTTGTACGATAGTGCAACCTACCGCAAAGATTTAGCAACCGCTATTTCTGCCGTCCCCAAAATCCAAGATTTACGCAGTTCTTCCATCATGATCACCGGTGCCACCGGTTTGATCGGTTCATTTCTTGTGGATATGCTTTTGGAGTATAATCGCCTTGAAGATGCCGACATTCAGATCTATGCTTTGGGAAGAAGTGAAGCGAGATTACAAAAAAGATTTGAGGGGGTTATTACCGATCATCTGCACTTCGTCGAGCATGATGTAAATCAATCCCCGACGTTTGATTTTGCTATTGACTACGTCATTCATGCGGCCAGCAATGCATATCCTGCATCCTTTGCGGAAGATCCAGTCGGTACGATTCTCAACAACGTTTTTGGAACGCAATATTTACTCCATTACGCCAAAGAGCATCATGCGAAGCGCTTTTTGTTCGTATCATCCGGAGAAGTTTATGGGCAGGGAGATCCAAATCTCAAGGCTTTTTCGGAGGATTTTAGCGGTTACGTGGACCCGACTGAGCCACGCGCTTGCTATCCGTCCTCTAAGCGCACGGCGGAAACCCTTTGCGTTTCTTATACGCAGCAATTTAGTTTGGAAACGGTCATTGCAAGACCGTGTCACATTTATGGTCCCAATACGACGGCAAGCGACAACCGTGCAAGCGTTCAATTCATGAACAACGCCATCCGGGGCGAGGATATCCTCATGAAGAGTAAAGGGACGCAAATGCGCTCTTACTGCTATGTGGCAGATTGCGCTTCTGCGATCTTGACCATTCTTTTATGCGGTCAATCGAAAGAGGCCTATAACGTTGCAAATCCCAACGCGCGCGTCACGATTGCCGGATTAGCTGAAGCCATAGCAGAAACAGCAGGACGAAAAGTGGTGTTTTCTGAGTCCGAAACAATCGCGAAGGAACAGCAGACCCCCATTACCTATGCGGTATTGGATAGTGATAAACTTTGCGCTCTTGGCTGGAATGGTAATTATACGATTAAGCAAGGTGTTTTGAGCACCTATCAAGTACTAACTGGGAGATAAGGATCAATCGTTTATGAGTATTCAAACGAAAAAGGATTTCAAATACGCAACCCTCTATAATCCTAACGAGGAAGCTTATTATACCGATGGAAAGACCGACGGGCTTGTAATGGGTCCCGAAACAGCTAAGCGGTATGAAGCCAACGATGATTGCGCTGTGACTATCTGCTGCATTACCTATAAGCACGAAGAGTATATCCGCGATGCTCTGGATGGTTTTTTGATGCAAAAAACTAATTTTAAGTACAAGGTTTTCGTGGGGGAAGATCATGGGCCCGACGGGACGGCTGATATTGTACGAGAATATGCCGAAAAGTATCCGGATATCATCGTTCCATTTTTGCGTGAAGAGAACATGGGTGCTCAGGCTAATCTGATCGATCTCTGTAATCACGCCACCAGTCCCTACATTGCTTTTTGCGAGGGGGACGACTATTGGGTGGATGAGTATAAGCTGCAAAAGCAGTATGATTATATGCAGGCTCATCCGGAAATGAGGGTCGCCTATACGCGCGCAGAAATCAGCGCACCGGAAGATTGGTTCTTGCGCGATTGGTTTAAGACGAATAAAGAAGGGAAGATGATCTTCCCGGATTGCGAACCCTCATATAAACTTAAAATGACGCCGCACTCCGCATCAGATTGCGTTTGGGTCTTTCCGGCTCATACGGCAACGGTATTCTATCGCTGGAACTACGACGTTATCATTCCTGAATGGTATTATACCGGAATTATCGGGGATCACCCCATCTTTATGATGCAGCTCGGGGAAGGACTGGCTGGATTTTTGCCTGACGTTACCGCAGTTTATCGTCGTAGCAACGTAGGCGTATATATGAGTGCCGATATGGACGAGCACTTTATGAAAACGCGCCTGGATCATATTCGCTGGATGACAGGACTTTTGGATTGGTATGCATCTAATCTCAAGCACTATCCCGGCGTCCCCTTTGAAAACAGAATTAAATTAGAATCCTATAATTACTTAAAAACCGCGTTGAAATTAGGCAATCATGATGCAATGGTGTACTTTTTCCAAAAGTATCCAGAAGCAGCCAGGCTTTCTATGACGGCGTTTCTTTCGTTTTATAATGACAGCCGCATGATGATCAGCGCTTGGACCTGGGGCGGATATCAATTAATGGTGCGTAACCGTTATTTCCGCCATGGAGCAAAAATTTACGTTGCATTTTTGAAGTTTATCAACGTTATACTGGATAAATTTAAGTTGTTTAAAAAGGGTATCAAGCGAATTCTCTCAATCTTTACATACTGGCGCAACACCTTTGTACCGAAGGTGAAGAACCTTTGGGTTGTAACCAGTTTCCGCGGCAATGGATATTTAGATAATACAAAATACTTTTATGAGTATGTATTAGAAAACCATCCCGAAATCAATATTTACTGGCTCACCAATAACAATGCGGTATACCGCAAGTTAAAAGGAGAGAACAAACCGGTATGTCTAAGCGGAACCAAAGAATATAAAAAGATCCTTTCTAAAGCAGAGATCGCAGTCACAGATCACTATGCATCCTCAGATTACGATCCCTTCTTGGGCTTTAATGACAAAACCAAGGTCGTTCAACTGTGGCACGGGGTCGGGTTTAAGGCAATGGGGGATGCCAACGGCGTACGCAACACGACTGAGCGTGGGGCACGCTATAGTTGGGACATCCTTCCAACTGACAAGGATAATTGCTTTACAAAACTCCTTAAGCGCATCAAGTATTTCTTCAAAGCACCTTACCGCGAACTCTTTGAGAAATATTTTCTTTTCGTATGTCCCGGTCAGGAACGTTTAGAAATGATTGCAGATATCTGGAAGGTACCCCGCGAGAACTGCTTTATGGCCGGCCATCCGCGTGACATTTTGATGTATCAGGCAAAAAAACAGGCTGACCCCATCAAAATCATGTATGCCCCCACATATCGCTTCAATTATCAGCGCGAAACCGCCATGGTGCAGGAGTTCCTCAACGCCGCACCGGCTATTCAGGAATTAATGGAGCAGATTAACGGTAATTTCTATCTTCGTATGCATCCCCATACCTGGCGCAGCTATAGCGGCAAGATCAAAAACGTATTAAAGCAATATGATCGCGTTTTATTGCATGATGAACCGGACGTTTACACCGAAATCGGCACGTTTTCTATTATGATTACCGACTATTCCAGCATTGGTTTGGATTTCGCTCAGTTGGATCGACCGGTCATTTTCCATGGCTCTGATTACGATTGGTTCGTGGAGAATGAAGCTGGATTTAATCTTGATTTTCCCAGCGTAATCCCAGGCCCCTTGACCGGTAGCTGGAGCGAGACGTTGCAACAGGTCAAGGTCTATTATGAAGATCCTATGAAAGATGCGGAGCTTCGCAACGAAAAGTTAAAGTACTTCTTTACAAAGGAAGTCAATGGACCGGATAATTCCAAACGAATTGTCGAAGAAATCAAACGACGTATCAGCTTATAAGTGAGGCTAATATGAAACAAATTAAAATCATGGTATTTCCCTGCGGATCTGAGATCGGCTTAGAACTCCACCGTTCATTAAAAGACATCCGTTTTATCGATCTTTACGGTGCATCAAGCGTGGAGGATCACGGCCGCTGGGTCTATAAAAATTATATCGGCGATATTCCGTTTATTTCTGATCCGGCTTTTGTCGACGTGTTGAACCGCTATATCGATGAGTTGGGAATAGATTTCATTTTTCCGGCTTTTGACAGCGTCATTCTGGCTCTTTCCGAAAACAGAGAAAAGTTGCATGCTAAATTATTGACCTGCCCTCATGAAACAGTCGAGCTTTGCAGAAGCAAGAGCAAAACCTACGCGCGTCTTGCCGGTTGCGATTTTTTGCCGAAGATCTATAATTCACCGAACGAAATTGAGCAGTATCCCGTCATTATAAAGCCGACTGAATCTCAGGGTGCGCAAGGATTTATGATCCTTAAGAGCAAAGATGAGCTGTTGCATGAGCTTTCCATCCGTTCGGAGGAACAGGTCGTTTGCGAGTATCTGCCCGGCGAAGAATATACCATTGATTGTTTCACCGATCGCCACGGAAAATTACGCTATGCTTCCTGCCGCAATCGCCATCGCATCAAGAACGGCATCAGCGTGAACTCCACCTTAATGGCTCCGGATGCTCGAATTTTAGAAATTGCCGAAACCATTAATCAAAAGATGGAATTTCGCGGTGTTTGGTTCTTTCAACTGAAATTAAACGCCGCCGAGGAATACCGACTTTTAGAGTGTGCTACCCGTGTCGCCGGCACTATGTGCGTCGAGCGCGCAGCCGGCGTCAATCTGGCGTTGCTCACCGTCTTCGATGCCCTGGATTATGACGTAGATATTCCGGAGCAGATCGGTAACGTGACGGTTGACCGCGCGCTTAATAACCTCTTCAAATTAGACATTGACTACGATGAGGTTTACATGGACTTTGACGATACGCTCATTGTCCACGATCGCGTCAACTTCAACGTTCTGCGCTTTATCTACCAGTGCGTTGAAAATAAAATCCCGGTCATTTTATTAACACGCCATGAAACGGATATTATTACCGATCTTAAGGTACGCAGAATTGCACCGGAATTATTCGATAGAATCATTTGTCTGCCTCGATCGGAACGAAAAATCGATCATGTATCTCCCTCCAAAAAGGCATTGTTTGTGGATGATTCCTTTGCCGAGCGCAAGAGCATGAGCGATGCATACGGAATTTGGACATTAGGCGTAGATGCAGTAGAAGCCTTGCTGGATGAGCGCCAATAAGAAAGAAGGTTTTATTTTGCTGAAAAAAGCAAAAAAGTATCGTTTTCTTTTTGAAGAACTTGTCAAACGAGACTTTAAAAAGAAGTATAAAGGAACGTTTCTTGGCGTTGTCTGGAGTATTTTGGCGCCGCTATTGAACGTATTGGTATTAATGCTTGTATTTACCAACTTTTTCGGTCGGGAGCAAGAGCATTTTATCATCTATATTTTCAGCGGCACTTTAATTATGTCTTTTTATACGGAATGTACGCAAGGATGTATGCGCGGATTGATCGCTAATGCGTCTATTTTCAGCAAAATCAACGTACCGAAATATCTGTTTCTCTTATCCAAAGCATTTCAGGCCTTCATCAATTTTATGCTGACCTTTGTGCTATTTATCATATTTTGTATTTTTAGCGGCATTCAGTTCGGCTGGCATACTTTAACACTGATCTATCCGATGTTTTGGCTGCTGATACTTTGCTTTGGCGTTGGAATGGTGCTTTCGGCATTGTACGTGTTTTTCAGAGATATAGAGTATCTTTATGGCGTCTTTTTAACCCTTTTAAACTATGTATCCGCCATCTTCTATCCGGTCACCATTCTGCCGGCCGAATATCGAAAGCTCTTTTTCTGCAACCCCGTTTATGTCTTTATTTATTATTTCCGCTCTGTTACCATCGACAACGTCATTCCATCGCTGGGCGTTCATGCGCTATGCGCCGGATATGCGCTGTTATTCTTATTAATTGGTGGTATTATTTATAAAAAATGCAATCATGAATTCTTATATTACGTTTAATGAGGTGTGATATGTCGGTAATTGAATGTAAAGATGTATCAATCCGCTATAAAACCGGTGACATCAAAGCAATTGGGCTGAAAGACTATGTCGTGCGCAAGCTGTCCGGCAATTTCAAAGTAAATGAATTTTGGGCAAATAAAAACATTTCATTCACTTTGGAAAAGGGGGACATGCTTGGTATCGTAGGCACCAACGGCGCCGGAAAATCCACTCTGCTCAAAGCCGTGACCGGTATCATGATCCCTACCAAAGGGACAGTAACGACTAAAGGAAATATCGCCGCCCTGCTTGAGCTTGCATCCGGCTTTGATCCGGATTTAACAGTTCGTGAAAACACGTTTCTTCGCGGTGCGTTGCTTGGCTACTCTAAGAGCTTTATGCACGAAAAATACGATGAAATCATCGCCTTTGCAGAGCTTGAAGATTTTCAAGATCATATGTTCAAGCACCTCTCAAGCGGTATGAAAAGCCGCTTGGCCTTTTCCATTGCTTGCTTGGTGGAACCGGATATTTTGATTTTAGATGAAGTTCTCAGCGTTGGCGACGAGGGATTTAAGGATAAGAGTGCACATCGTATTAAAAAAATCCTTGCGAACGGTGTGACCGGCATTTTGGTATCCCATTCTGTTCAGCAGGTGCGCGATCTTTGCAATAAAGCTTTGTGGTTAGATCACGGCAACCAAATCGCAATGGGTTCTTCCTATGAAATCTGCAATGCATATAGTGCGTATATCTTTTCCCCAAAAGAAAACAAACGGCTCCCTACCTGCGAACAAGAGGTCAAAGCAAATGCCGCTTTATTTGCCCAGGCTTGGCGTCTGGGAGTTAAGGAACGGATAGCAAAAGCCAATCCGCCGGGGGAGACCGAGACTGCCAGATTACAAAGATTAATGGATATGGTCGAAAATATGTCTTTGGAAGAAAGAGAAAATATAATGAGGTGAATGGTATGAAAGGTATTATTCTCGCCGGTGGATCCGGCACGCGTTTATATCCTTTAACACGCGTAACGTCCAAGCAGTTACTGCCCATTTATGATAAACCCATGATCTATTATCCTTTATCCACGCTGATGCTGGCCGGGATCCGGGATATTCTGATTATCTCCACCCCTGAAGATACGCCGAGATTTGAAGCACTTTTAGGTGACGGTCACCATTTTGGCGTAAATCTTTCCTATGCCGTCCAAGAAAGTCCCGACGGATTGGCACAAGCTTTTCTGATCGGCGAGGAATTCATCGGCGATGAACCCTGCGCCATGGTGTTGGGTGACAATATTTTCTATGGCGGCTACTTTACCAAGCATTTGAACGAAGCGGTTCAGAATGCTCAAAACGGCTATGCAACTATCTTTGGGTACTACGTAACCGACCCCGAGCGCTTCGGCATTGTTGAATTCGACGATAATCTCAAGGTACTTTCCTTGGAAGAAAAACCCCAGGAGCCGAAATCCAATTATTGCGTAACCGGCCTTTATTTCTATGATAAACGCGTCGTGGAGATGGCAAAGAAAGTAAAGCCCTCCGCAAGGGGAGAACTGGAGATCACCGATCTTAATAAACTTTATTTAGCAGATGATCACCTCAAGGTACAGATCTTAGGACGCGGATTCGCCTGGATGGATACCGGCACGCGTGACAGCCTAATGGATGCTGCCACCTTTGTCCAAACCGTTCAAAACCGCCAGGGCGTTGTCATTTCTGCTCCCGAAGAGATTGCTTATCATTTAAAATGGATCGATAAGGAGCAGTTATTGTATTCTGCAGAGCTTTACGGAAAATCACCCTACGGCGAGCATTTACGCCGCGTAGCAATGGATAAATTACGTCGTTTTTAATCTACATTAAGTGAGGTACAGATTATGACAATCTTTGTGACCGGCGGAGCCGGGTTTATTGGATCCAATTTTGTCTTTCATATGCTGAAAAAGTATCCCGATTACCGCATTGTTTGTATTGATAAGCTGACCTATGCCGGCAATCTTTCCACCCTTGAACCGGTAATGGATAACCCTAATTTCCGCTTTGCAAAGCTTGATATCTGCGACAGAGAGGGAATCTATCAGCTTTTTGAAGAGGAGCACCCGGATATAGTCGTCAATTTTGCTGCTGAAAGTCACGTGGACCGCTCCATTGAAGATCCCGGTATCTTTTTGCAGACCAATATCATGGGTACCGCTGTATTGATGGATGCTTGCCGTAAATATGGCATTGGACGATACCATCAGGTTTCTACCGACGAAGTATATGGCGATCTTCCCTTGGATCGTCCTGATCTTTTCTTTACCGAAGAGACCCCTATTCATACCAGCAGTCCCTACAGCAGTTCTAAAGCCGGGGCAGATCTTTTGGTTTTGGCTTATCATCGCACCTTCCAATTACCGGTTACCATCAGCCGCTGCTCCAATAACTATGGGCCGTATCATTTCCCGGAAAAACTCATTCCTTTAATGATCGCCAACGCGCTAAACGATAAACCCCTGCCGGTCTATGGAGAAGGCTTGAACGTAAGAGACTGGCTTTACGTGGAGGATCATTGCAAAGCCATTGACCTGATCATCCATAAAGGCCGTGTCGGTGAGGTTTATAACATTGGCGGTCATAATGAAATGAAGAACATCGACATTGTCAAGATTATCTGTAAGGAATTAAATAAACCCGAGAGCTTGATCACTTACGTAGCGGATCGCAAAGGTCACGATATGCGTTACGCCATTGATCCCACCAAAATTCACAATGAATTAGGTTGGTTGCCGGAAACCAAGTTTGCCGACGGAATTAAAAAGACCATCCAATGGTATCTGGACAACCGGGAGTGGTGGGAAACCATCATCAGCGGAGAATACCAGAATTACTACGAAAAGATGTATGGCAATCGCTAAAAGGAGATATTGCAATGCTTGATCAATTAAAAGAGGCTGTTTGTGCCGCCAATTTAGATTTAGTGCAAAAAGGTGTAGTTGTCTATACTTGGGGAAACGTAAGCGGAATTGACCGCGAAAAAGGATTGGTCGTTATCAAGCCTTCCGGTGTAGACTATGCAAATATGAACCCTGAAGATATGGTGGTTGTCGATCTGAAAACCGGCGAAACCGTAGAGGGGAAGTGGAGACCTTCCTCCGATACTCCAACACATTTAGAGTTATACCGTTCTTTCCCGGATATTGGCGGTATTACACATACACACTCCATCAATGCAGTAGCCTTTGCTCAAGCCGGCATGGATATTCCGGCGCTCGGCACCACACACGCAGACTATTTCTGGGGCGATATCCCTTGCACCCGTGAGCTGACCGAAAAAGAGGTCAAAGGCGCTTATGAGGCCAATACCGGTCTGGTTATTATTGAAACGATTAAAAAACGCGGATATGACCCCATGGCAATCCCCGGTATCAACGTAAAAAATCACGGTCCCTTTGCATGGGGAAAGGACGCTGCCGGTTCGGTCTTTAACGCGGTGGTCATGGAAAAGGTCGCCGATATGGCGCTTCGTACATTGGCACTCAATCCCAATAGTTCGCTGGCGCAATATGTCTTGAACAAACATTACGACCGTAAGCATGGAAAAAACGCCTATTATGGTCAAAAATAACTTTGACACCCTGCCTTAACCGGCAGGGTATTTTTTATTCTCATCTCATCATATATTTATGGAGAGGTGAGGTCGTATGCTTTTGAGAAAGATCAAAGGAATTGCCGCAGTGTTTGCAATTTGTATTCTATTTGCTTTAGTTGCAACGCAGTTGCCCCATGATTTTTTGGCGTTAAACACATCCACAAAGGGTATTCAATACATTATCGATGCTGGGCATGGAATTCCGGACGGCGGAACTGTAGGCAAGGATGGCACGACTGAGCAGGAATTAAACATTGCTATAGCACGAAAGATCGCAAAGAAATTAGAAGAACACATGGTGAACCATATTTTGACCCGTTCCGACGAAAACAGTATTTTCACGGAAGGGGAGACCATCCATGCAAAAAAAGTATCTGACGTGCGTAACCGTATTGCTATCGCCAATGAAACACCAGCCACGCCTTTGATCAGTATCCATATGAATAGCTATCCAAGCGAATCTGTGCATGGTATTCAGGTTTTTTATAGCGAGGGCGATACCGAGGCCAAAAAACTCGCAGAAACGCTTCAGAACGCATTTAACGCCCAAATCCAGCCGGATAATACCAAAACAGTCAAGACTATTTCGAAAAACATCTATCTTTTTTCCCACATTAATAATCCATCCGTTTTAATTGAATGCGGATTTCTCACCAATCCGGACGAACTGCAAAAATTAAAAAGCAATGATTATCAAGAAACACTTGCCACAATTATTACAGGAGTTCTTATTGGTTGACTTTAATCTAAAAATGAAGTAAACTAATAGGAGAATAAAGCAATTAAAGGCGGAAAAACAAATGGGCAAAATCAAGCAAGTATATATCTGCACGCAATGCGGCTATGAAAGTCCCAAATGGAACGGTCAATGTCCCCAATGCAAGGAATGGAGCACCATGGAGGAGAAGATCGTTCAGCAGACCTCTAAGAGCGGCATGAGCAGTGTTTCTAAAGCAGTTGAAATCAAGCCAATCGGCGAAATCAAGGGCGGTAGCGAGATGCGTTTTTCAACCGGTTTGAAAGAACTGGATCGCGTCCTTGGCGGCGGTTTGGTCGTCGGCTCTTTGACCTTAGTCGGCGGTGATCCCGGTATCGGTAAATCTACGTTGCTTTTACAGATCTGCCAGCACTTGGGAAAGGATAAATCCATCCTTTACGTTTCGGGCGAAGAATCCATGAGTCAGATCAAACTCCGCGCCGAGCGGCTTCAAGTGACGACTGAGCATTTATATCTTGCCTGCGAAACCAACGTGGAATCCATCCTTAGCGTCTGCACAGCCAATCGACCGGATATTTTGATCGTCGATTCTGTTCAGACGATGATGACCGAGCGTGTTTCCGGTACCCCCGGTAGTGTATCCCAGATCAAAGAGGCAACCGCCGCATTTATGCACCTGGCCAAAGAAGAGGGAATTACCGTCTTTATAATCGGACACGTTACAAAAGAGGGTGCATTAGCCGGTCCCAAAGTCCTGGAACATATGGTGGATACCGTTTTATACTTTGAAGGAGATAAAAACCTGAACCACCGCATTCTCCGAACCGTCAAAAACCGCTTCGGTTCCACCAATGAAATCGGCGTGTTTGATATGCAAAACGGTGGACTTGTGGAAGTGGACAATCCCTCAAAAATGTTTTTGGAGGGACGGCCAGAAAATGTTCCCGGCACCTGTGTTACCTGCATTTTGGAAGGCACCCGTCCGGTTTTGGCTGAGATCCAGGCTTTAGTAGCAAAAACCGGTTATCCGGTCCCCAGAAGAATGGCCAGCGGCATCGATTTTAATCGAATGGCGTTGTTAATTGCAGTTTTAGAAAAGCGAGCCAACTTTGTGCTGTATAATCAAGATGCCTATGTAAACGTAGTGGGTGGGTTTCGCGTTTTAGAAACTGCTGCCGACCTGGCGATCGTTTTGGCCATTGCGTCCGGTTTTTCAGACTTCGAGATGCCCGGCGATCTGATTGCTGTCGGCGAGATCGGTCTATCCGGCGAGATCAGAGCAGTCTCCTTTTTAGAAAAGCGGATTAAAGAGGCGCAAAAACTCGGTTTTACAAAAATCATGGTTCCGTCCCGTAACCGTCTTACGCATCCTATTGAAGGAATTGAAATCATTAAAGTAGCATCTGTATCTCAAGCGATTTACAAAATTCGTAATGAATTGCAATAAAAAAACACCCCCATCAGGGGGTGTTTTTTTATCTTTTTTCTTCTAAATAAAGGGAGGCTTCCATATCGGCTGTGGCTAAAGCGAAGGCGAGGGGATACATTTCAAATGCTTTAGAGCAGTTACGAATATCCTTTTCTTCAGAAAAGCCCATATGATAACGAATCGCAAAGGCCTCTTCGCGGGTCAGTCTCATAAAACCGCCGATGATATAGACGCTCTTCTCACCATGGCCGTAAGGGAGGTTATCATCAAATTCATAATACGGCACCTTTTCCCAAACACCGGCATCATTTTTGACGTTCCGCATGGAGGTTTTATAGACGTTCACCTTGCATATATCATGAAGCAACGATACGATTGCAACGCTTTCTTCGCTATATTCATTTTGAAAAAGCGTTTTGGTATAGGGCCGCTTCAAATACTCGTTCAAGCATTGATAAACATTCAAGCTATGCTCACACAAACCGCCGGGATAATTGCCATGAAAACGTGTGCTGGCAGGGGCAATAAAGAAATCAGAGCCGCTGCTGCATAGATACTCCAGCAGTTCTTCAGCGCCCTCTCTCTTAATCAAAGAGCGGTAAAGGTCACAGAATTTTTCTTTCAGTTCATGTAATTCCATTTTCATCCTCCTTCGGCGCATCCTTCCACAAATGAAGCTTGCCGCTTTCATGCAGATTCTTTAAAATAACAACGGTGATGGGGATCAAGAACATACCGCCAAAGCCAAACAGTTTCAAGCCAACCCAGATACAGAAAAGGGTCAAAATCGGCATCATACCTACGTGGTCGCCAATTACCTTCGGTTCCAGGATCTGACGGACGATGGTGATGACGATATACATACACGCCAAGATTAACGCAGTCCAAGGTTCGCCGCTCAGCAAGCAGAACGCAGCCCACGGAATCAAGACCGTACCAACGCCCAAAACCGGCAAAATATCAACGATTGCAATGAGGAAAGCAAGGGGAAGAGCAGGCTTGAAACCAAAAATTAAGAAGAAGATCAAAAGCTCAACAAAAGTAATCAGCATCAAAAGGAGATAGGAACGAAGATATTTCCCAACCGTTGTAAACAAGCTGCGCTTAATCTCAACCAACAATTCCTGCTGTTCCGAACGGAACTGTGCCAGGACAAAACGTTTGACCGTGGGGAAGGAAATAGACATAAACACACTGGAAACCACGGTAACAATAAAGAAAACCAAAATATTCGGAATGTATGTCACCACATTGCCGGCATAGCCCAAAACCAGACTGCCCAAGGAGCCGGTCACAAGGGAAGTATAGTCGTAATTCGAAATATAATCCAACGTTTTAACCAAGACATCATCCGGGATCATGGAGAAAATACCGGTGCCATCCTTTAATGTACCTTTCAAATATCCGACAAAGGATCGAATTTGACCGGGAATTCCGGAAATTAACTCTTTTGCTTCGGATAAAATCGTTCCGGAGAGAAAGCCGCCAAGCGCTATAACGGTGATGAGCAATAGGACAATGCTGATAGAACTGGCGATCCCCCTCGGAATCTTCAATTTACGCACCATCAGACGCACCAAAGGCTCTACCAAAGAGGCGGCAATAAAGGCGATAATAAACGGCGCAATCGCTCCGAAGACATAACGAAACGCCAAATATGCCAAAAATACAAAAACGGCAATAAAAGCCACTTGGATCAAAAAATGCAATTTTATATAATCGCGCTTTGATAACATCTTTTAAACTCTCCACACTGTAAAAATATAGTAATTATTATTATAACACAGATATAACAGAAAAATAAAGATGATTTTTAAATTTAATAATCTTCTTGAATTAGTACTTAATATATGGTATATTGTACTCGAATCAAAGACAAATGATTTTCATGAAAGGATATCAAAAATGAGTCAAGAGTATTATCTTATTGATAAAACCGTATTACCGGAGGTTTTTTCAAAAGTCATAGAAGCAAAAAAACTTTTACAGACCGGAAAATGTAAAACGATAAATGACGCCACCAAAATGGTCAATATCTCTCGAAGTGTATTTTATAAATATAAGGACAGCGTCCACGTATTTGTGGAAAAAGATAAGCAAAATATCATCACGATCATTTTTTATCTTTCCGATGAGATCGGTGTTCTTTCGAGAGTATTATCATTACTCTCAAACGTCGGCGCCAGCATTCTTACCATCAATCAAAGCATCCCCATGAATGGAATAGCGCCGGTATCCATCTCATTTAATATGCTCAACATGGACATCGAATTAGACCGACTATTGCGGCAAATGGAGCAATTGAACGGCGTTTTAAGCGTAAAACCGGTAGCAAAAGAGCGTGGTTAATAATAAAATACATTAGGTCGTAGAAATATATTGTTTTTGTATGGGAGGGTACCATGGGACTGATTGTCCAAAAATTCGGCGGGACCTCCGTGGCCGACCGAACTTGCATATACAATGTGGCAAATATTATCGCCCGGCGAATTGCAGAGGGAAATAGGGTTGTTACCGTTGTTTCTGCCCAAGGCGATACGACAGATCATTTATTGGCCAAAGCGCAAGAAATCAGCGAAACACCCAAAAGCCGAGAACTGGATGCTCTTTTAGCAACAGGGGAACAAGCATCGGCCGCTTTACTCGCTATTGCTCTTCGCGAAATCGGCGTACCGGCAGTCTCATTAAACGGAATACAAGCCGGTGTTTTAACAAACGATCGATATGGTGATGCAGAGATCATAAACATTGATTCCAAAATAATCAAAAAGTATTTAGATCAAGGATGTACAGTTGTGGTCACTGGTTTTCAAGGCGCTGACTGCGAAGGAAACATTACGACGCTGGGCAGGGGAGGCTCCGACACCTCCGCCGTTGCTTTAGCTGCCGCCCTGAATGCTGACACGTGCCGTATTTATAAGGACGTGGACGGAATTTATACCTCCGATCCACGTAAAGATCCAACCGCTAAAAAATTAGATCACATTCATTACGATGATATGCTAAAGCTATGCGACACCGGTTCCGGCGTACTGCAAAGAAAAAGCGTAGAATTAGCTAAAGAGCATCAGATAGAACTTCAAATTTTATCCAGTTTTCAGCTGATGAGCGGAACGGTTATTGACGGAAAATAAAAAGGCGGTTTCATACCGCCTTTATTCATATAGATCTCGCAAATGATGGATCGCTTTTGTTTCAATTCTTGAAACATAACTGCGCGAAATACCCAGTTTTTTTGCTACTTGTTTTTGGGTTAGCGGAATTGTATTATGAAGCCCGTAACGCATAATTAAAATCTTTTTTTCGCGTTCCGGAAGTTTTTCAATGTATTGGTATAGCTTTTTACAATTAATCTTTAGATCCAGATCTTCCGCAAAATGCTCCTCTTCATAGATTATATCCATGAAGGTCAAGGCGTTTCCATCACCGTCCGTTTCGATGGGATCACTGATATTGACGTCATTTTGCCGCTTCTTTTGATTTCTGAAATACATCAAAATTTCATTTTCAATACACCGTGCGGCGTACGTTGCGAGACGGGCGCCTTTTTTATGGTCAAAAGTCGATACACCCTTAATCAACCCAATCGTTCCTATAGAAATCAAGTCATCTTGATCTTTGCTGGTGGCATAGTATTTTTTTATAATGTGCGCAACCAATCGCAAATTTCTTTCAATCAAAATGTTTCTCGCATCCAGATCGCCGGCCTTGAATTTTTCGAGATAAAACCGCTCTTCAGCAAGTGTAAGCGGCTTGGGAAAAGTGGCACCTCCGGAAAGATAAAGCATTAAAAAAACCGTACGATCCAAAAAACTTTGTAGTGGTATCAGCATCAAATCACTCCTTTACGCAATTCTATGCAGAATTACGCTTGTCACTTGCAATTGCGCTTGAAAAAGAATGGATAATATGTTATGATCTTATTACTATATTAAAAGAGGTTCATTATGATCGAGATTAAAAAAGTAACTGATACGAAATTAGCCCAAAAGATTTGCCTTGAAAATGGGTTAAAATGGGTGCCTGAATATCATGTAATTGCCACGTTAGATCGAGACGAAGTCTTGCAATGTGCAATATTTTCCTATAAAAACAAAACAGGGGAGATCCATGCAATAAGCGGTTTTGACAATAATATCGATCTTTTAGACGGATTATGCAGAGCTATTTTAAACATCATGGACATAAATGGTGTAAAGGATGTTTACTTGTCGCCGAAATACATCGAAATCGCCGAGCATATTGGCTTCGAATTGATCGAAAATCAATATCATCTTGCATTAGAAGGCTTTTTCCAATGCGGATGCTGTAAGAGGGGGTAAAATACTATGAATTTAAAAGAAAAAAAGCTGTTTTTATTAGATATGGACGGTACTATTTATTTAGATCAGGAGCTCTTTGATGGAACCCTTGATTTCTTAAACCACGTGCAGGAGATTGGCGGTCGTGCCATGTATCTGACAAATAACAGTTCAAAAAGCGTCAATAAATACATTGAAAAATTGGAAAGCATGGGAATTAAGGCGCAAAAAAAGGATTTCACAACTTCTGCGCAAGCCACGGCTTTATATTTGCTCGAAACCCATAGAAACGATTTGATCTATGTATTCGGTACAAAAGCACTTAAAGATGAATTTCAATTATATGGATTAAATATTACCGATAAGCTTTGTGATGAAATTAAGTGTTTGGTAATGGGATTTGATACGGAATTATGCTTCCAAAAGCTGGAGGATGCATGTATTCTGTTGAATCGTGGTGTAGACTACATCGCGACTAATCCAGATTGGGTTTGTCCGACTTGGTACGGATCTGTACCTGATTGTGGCTCTGTAGCTGAGATGCTATACAACGCAACAAAACGGCGTCCAAAATTTATTGGCAAACCGGAACCCACAATGATCGAGATCGCAATCGAGCAAACAGAGTTTACCAAAGACCAAACAATTATATTAGGTGATCGATTATATACAGATATTGCGAGTGGCAGCAATGCCGGAATCGATACGGCATTAATGTTAAGCGGTGAATCTACGATGGACGATGTCGAAAAATTTGATGGTAAAGCACCAACATATATATTTGATAATATTCGTTGCTTTTTAGAAGCAATTCAATAAAAAACAAGGCCGAACTCCGTTTCGGCCTTTATCCCATCCCCTCAACTGCACAAAATCTTCATTTTGTGCAGTTTTTATTATAACTAAAAGTATAACCTTGGAGGGGTTCCCTATGGCGAAGGCTAAAAAAAGTTCTTCAAAGGCTTATTTGGATCATTCGCTTATCACCTATGCTCCAATTGATGTTATTTTGCAGGCGTTCAGATATCATAAAGATGATATTAAAGGCTTCGCTTATATTCTCCATAAGTATGATACTAAAGATACCGGAGAATTGAAAGAACCTCATTATCATATTTTGTTACGTCTTTGGAGTAGGCGCTCGCTTGCAACTGTTCGTCGTTGGTTTTGGTGCCTTGATGAAAATGGCCCGGTCAACACTTTAAATGAACCACTTGGATCTGTAGAGACCGGATACGCTTATTTAACTCATCAGTATGATCCTGATAAATATCAATATTCAAAAGATAGCATTGTTGTTTCAGATCGTAAATGGTTTGAAGTTGATTATTATGCAAATGCCGATAGTGCTACACTTGCATATGAAATGTCTTTAATTGGTGTTAATCCATATATAATTGCTAAAAGGTTTGGACGTGACTTTATTTACCATCAGCATGATATCTATGAGCTGCGCGATCGTACTATTCAGCATGCGCAGTCCTCCCCTACTGCTAAAAAGAAGATGGAAGATATTTTGTTTGAAATATATGATAAAGAAGAACTTGAAATATGAAGTTTATAAAATATCTATTTCGTAATGTAATTTTTTACATAATAAATCAAATTTTATGGAGGATTAAAAAATGTATAAGGTTCTTGGTAAAGCGTTTTATGAGGTAGAGTATCAGGGTAAGAAATACCCTAAGGTTCGTTATACTCTTGGTTTGAGTGATGAAGTTATCCGTCAGCGTGGTTTCCGTGATGTGCAAGGTCCTATCTGTGATACTGTCACGTTGAAGAATGATCAGATGAACTCTAAGCCTAAAATCGGTGATACTGTCGTTGTGTCCTATGATGTCTATAATGGGCAGAAGAAGGCTAATGGCATTTTCATAATCTAAGAAAGGAGATAGCTGTTGTGGCTGAAATTACTATGTCTACTATTTTGACTGATATTGGTACTTTCTTCACGCAGTCCGTCACCTGGATGGGCGATGTGCTGGATACCATCGTATCCAGCCCCGCTCTTCTCCTGATGGTGATTGCGATGCCCGTTGTCGGTTTTGCTGTCGGTCTGCTGTCCAGATTGATTCGTCTGTAAGTATCAATGTGGAGAGCAGATTGACTGCTCTATCCCTTCTCCCCTCTCCGCTATTACCCTCCAAGGAGCGGAGGGGGGATTTTCTATTTTTTAAGGTGGTGAAAATATGAAAAAGCGAATTATTTTCGTTTTTATTACCTCTATTTGCATTATTTCAATGCTTCTTCTCCCCTGCTCAGCTGCTGTCGGTGATATTGAAAAAGCAGTAATCATTGATCGTGTTTATGGTTCTGCTACATCAGATTATTCAAAATATTATATGCTTGATCAGTTGACCATGGAGCAAGGCGATTCAGGTATAATTACTACATCTTTAGCTTCTGTTCCGGTTGTTCCTAACTATTTTTTTGATCAGTTTCATTTTTATATGAGTGATGGAATGCCCATTGCAAGTGGTGGTTCTACTTGGCGGTTTTTACTTGCTAATTATAATAATGGTATTGATCATGAACAAGATGGGTATTTTCCTTTAAAAACTGTAAATGAAATTCGTGTATGGTTTTTTTATAGTGATGGTCAGCAGTCTGGCGTTATTTATAATACTGGAACCAGCTATGTTTATGATACTACAACTGGTATGTCGAGCTTGAGTTTTTCAATTACTCCTACGCGAAAAAATGCTGATGTAACGCGTATAACTGTACAAGTACGTAGTGATATTACTTGCTTTGGTCTTGATCCTTTAACGTCATCTTCTAATCTGTATGATTATGTGTATTATGTAGATTATGAAAATGTTTCCCTCGCGCGTTCGGAGGTTTTTCCCTCGGCCAACGGTGCACCTCTTGATGAATATGAAAAGCAGGAAGGTGAATTGATAGACGCTACTTCTGGTGGTATTCATAAATTAGATTCCGTTTTTTATAGTTTGAAAAATATTGTTGTTCCTGATTCTTCTGTTTATAAAGGCGCTTTGTTTTTTAGTAATTTAATGACTGATTTAATAACCGCTATTCCTGATTTAGATTATATTATTGTTATTTCTTTGTCGTTAGGATTAATTATGGTTGTTCTTGGATCTGTTCTTTTTTCAATCAGTTCATCCAAGGGCGATAAGGTTAAAAGTGGTAAAAGTAAAGGGGGTTAATTTGTGGATTTAGGAAATTCTATCATTTCTTTCTTTGAGGCTATTTATAACGTTGTTGTAAATTTTCTTAACACTATTTTGAATCTCTTTAATATTTTGACTAAGGTCGTTACATTGCCAAATTTATTTATGGGAATTGTGTTTCCAGCGTTGGGTGCATCTATGCTTGTCGTTGTTAGCGTCGGTGTTCTTTATAAAATCTTAGGTAGGTGATCATATGTTTCAAACTATTATTGGCTGGATTGCTCAATTGTGGGACTTGCTCGGCACTCCCCTTTTTACCGCTTATGGTCTAGAGATCTCTATGGCTGATATTGTTCTTGGTGCCATGGTTACTTGCTTTGTAATTTCTGTATTCTGGAAGGGGGCAAAGGCGTGATTGTTCTTCCCTGCTTGTCTATTTTTATTTCCGGCTTTAATTATCTTGTTGCTGTTTTTCTCCTTATGTTTGTCTTTGGATTGATTTTTAAATTGTTGAGGTGGTAAACGTGAATTTTCAAGTAGTTTTTTTAGTCGCTATTTTGGCCGTTTTGGTCGTTCAAACTTTTGTGAGAGGTGATTAATCATGCAAACTGTTTTAGAGGCTTTGCGCTCAGTTTTGGGCACTGCTGACTTTTATATTGAAAACGGTAATTATTCCGGTTCTTGGGATTATGGTGCCATGATTGAATACATTGTAGCTGCACTTCTTCTTTTGATCGTTGTTTCATCTGTATTCAAATTTATTTATAAGCTGGTAAAATGAGAGAACGGTGCGGACGTGATCCGCACCATTCTCTCATAGAAAGGTAAAATATTATGTTTCGTATATTCTTTGGCTCTCCCGGATGTGGAAAGACGACCCTCGCTTGTCGTACATTCTATAAAGAAATAAAGAAAGGTAAAAAGTCTCCTTATAAAAGATTATTCTGTAATTTCGAAACCGGACTTGCTAACCAGGTAAATCTTAGAGGTCTTGGCGAATGGGCTCCACCTGAAAGATCATTGCTTATCGTTGATGAGGCTGGTATAGAATATAATTCAAGAAAATATAAATCTCTATCACAAGAGACTATTGCTTTCTTTAAGCTGCACAGACATTATCGTTGTGATATTGATTTCATTTCGCAATCATGGGAGGATATGGATGTTACTGTTAGACGTCTTGCTGACGAATTGTGGTATGTTCGCCGTTTGGGTCCTTTTACCGCTCTCCGTCGTGTATATAAGCGTGTCGGTATTGATGAAGTTACCCATCAGATCATAGATAAGTATGAATTCGGTAAACTCCTCCCCTGCATTCTCCCTTTCCCCTTTCATCGTAAAAATTTGATTATCTTTCTCCGTAAACCATACTATAAGTACTTTGATAGTTACTCTAAGATGGAATTACCCATGGCACAGCATTTTATACCAGCAGATAAGACACTTTATTCAAAATTACTTAGAAAAGGCCGTAGAAGGCAAAATAATAAGCGTAGGGGTTAAGTTCCCCTACGCTCTTCTTTTTTTATTAACTGCACGAAGTGCCTTTGCTATTTTAGTCGTTGTATTTCTTTATCTAACCGACGAAGATGACGGAACTCTATGATGCTATTGTGTAGTCATCTGAAGGTCGGACGTAGCTGCTTTTAGGCATGCGAAAAAGAACCCGTGACACACCGCGTCTATATGTCACGGGTTTTTTTGTTGTTTTTCGTGGTTTTAAACAAAAAATTACCCATTTACCCCACCTGGTCGGCTTTGAGCATAGGTATTTATTTGGTTAAAATGACGAAACGCTGTTTTCGGGTTTTCTCTCTTATTTTAGCGGTCTTGGGTAGTCTATCATTCCAAGTAGATAATCCGCGGATATATTGAATTTT
>JAZNVY010000111.1:0-4154 GCA_045593105.1 Eubacteriales bacterium | reverse complement strand
CCAATGCCGTCCCGGTGGCGGAGTCTACCTTTGCGCAGATCATTTTAGCCAATAAAGGCTATTTCCGCGCCACCCGGATCACCCCCGGCGGTGGACATAAGAAGGCGGATGATTTTTGCAAGAATTATGCCGGCAATTATGATGCCACCATCGGCATTATCGGTGCCGGCATGATCGGCAAGATGGTAATTCAAAAGCTCAAGAGCCTCGAGCATATGACCGTCCTGGTCTTCGATCCCTTCCTGCCGGATGCGGTGGCGGAGGAACTGGGGGTGGAAAAGGTCAGCCTGGAGGAGCTCTTTAAGAGAAGCCACGTGGTCTCCAATCACCTGGCCAATAACGAGCAGACCAAGGGGATGCTGAAGGAGCGGCATTTTGCTTCGATGAAGCCTTATGCCACCTTTATCAATACCGGCCGCGCGGCGCAGCTGGAGCAGGATGGCTTTTTCCGCGTCCTGCAGGAGCGTCCCGACCTCACCGCTCTCTGCGTCGTCACCAGCCCCGAGCCGCCGGAGGAGGGCAGTCCCTATTATACCTACGAGAATATTTTCCTCACCCCCCATATCGCCGGAAGCGAAGCCCATGAGCGCCGCCGGATGAGCAAGTATATGGTGGAGGAGCTGGAGCGTCACTTGAAAGGCGAGAAAAATCTATATGAGGTTTCCCTCAAAATGCTGGAAACCATGGCATAAAAAGATCCCACCCAACCGGGTGGGATCTTTTTATTTTCTCCAAAACAGATAAAATGAAGGGGTGCGTTCCTTGGCATCTACTGCCAAAAGCTCCGGGTCGCAGAGGGCGATGACTTCGTTTTTCATCTCTACCAAGCCTTTGCGTCCTTCCTCCTCAAATTTACCGGGCTTATAAGAGGGGTCTAAAACGGCGACCCGTCCGTCCGGCTCCATGCTGATGGCCGCCACGTAGTGACCGACGTGGCTGAATACGCCGATATGATCCTCCCGGTCTCCGCTGACGTTGATGACCGCCGCGCCGCCGGTTCTGAGACATTCTACCAGTCGTTCGGCTTCGCTGGAAAATTCATAAGTAAGCCCCAATCGTGCTGCAAATTCCGGCGCAAAAAGCTTATAGTCCGTACCTACTCGATGGTTTGCTTTGACGTCGTAGGATATGCGCAGGGCATCCTTTAATTCAAAGGTAGTGTTTGGAATCAGGCGGTCTGCCACCATGACGGCGGAGCAGAGTCCGCAGCCGGACGTTCGTATGGAGCTGGTCTTTCCCCATTCTTTCCGCTTGGCATCGTCGAGATCGGTGCAGGTTATATAGCTATAATGAGGATAATCCAATTGGTTGATATATTTCATGCCGTTCGCCTCCTTGTTGCCTCTATTATAACACTTGAGGGAGGAAAGTAAAGGACAAAAATTACCTTTTTTGTATCGTTTTTTGACATATTATATCTTTATTAAAAAAACTATTGACTTTAGCACGATAAAGTGATAAAATGTGAAACATCATTTATAAAAGTGAGGAAAAAACTTCATGAATAAGATCCGCAATGAGGAAATTGATACCTTGTTTCAAGCCATTCTGACGCTTAAAAGTGTGGATGAATGTTATTTATTTTTTGAGGACGCCTGCACCATCAAGGAATTGAACGAGATCGCGCAGCGTTTCCAGGTAGCCTGTCAGCTGGCAGACGGCCGCAACTATCAAGAAGTCAATAAAGATACCGGCGCCAGTACGGCGACCATTTGCCGGGTCAATAAGTGTCTGAATTACGGTGGCGGCGGTTACCGCACCGCCATCAACCGTCTGAAAGGGGAGACAGCAGAATGATCGAGGAGAAGATCATCAAAAGCGATGAGCGCGCGGTCTTTGCTCTTCGCAGTCTTTACCGGCAGTTTGGTTACGCCCGGTATAAGATGAGCCGATTTGAGGAGTATGACCTTTACGTCCGTAATAAGGATTTCCTCGTCAGCGATGAGGTCATCACCTTTACCGACCATACCGGCCGGCTTTTGGCCCTCAAGCCGGACGTCACCCTTTCCATCATTAAGAATACGGTGGACCGTCCCGGCGCGGTGCAGAAAGTATACTATAATGAAAACGTCTATCGGGTCGCCAAGGGCACCCACTCCTTTAAGGAGATCATGCAGGCCGGCTTGGAGTGCATCGGCGATCTAGGCGAGTATGAGATCGCGGAAGTTCTGCATCTGGCGGTCAAGAGTCTTAGTCTGATCGGCAAGGAATATGTCCTGGATCTTTCCCATATGGGCTTGGTCTCTGCCATCCTGGAGGAGAGCGGTCTTTCGGAGGAGCAAAAGAGCAAGGCCCTCGGCTTCATCCATCAAAAGAGCGGCCATGAGCTCATGGCATTGGGGCTTTCTGAGGAGAGCCTTTCCAAACTGAACGCCCTGATTGATTGTTGCGGCGCGCCCGGAGAGGCACTTTCCAAATTGGAGCCCTATCTTTCCGGTGAAGCGGAAAAGGCGGCTTTTGCGGAATTCAGCCGCCTTTGCGCCACCTTGGGAGAGGATGCCCACGTCCGTATCGACTTCTCTGTCGGTAACGATCTGAAGTATTATAGCGGCGTGGTCTTTAAGGGCTATATCGAGGGGATTCCTGCCGGCGTGCTTTCCGGCGGACAGTATGATAAATTGTTGCAGAAGATGGGGCGCAAGAGCGGCGCCATCGGCTTTGCGGTCTATCTCGATCTCTTGGAGCAAAGGGAAGAGGCGGAGTACGACGTGGATACCGTCCTGCTCCATGAGGCAGATGCCGATCCGACCGCTTTGATCGCCGCGGCGGAGCAACTTTCCAAGGAGGGAACCTTGCTGGTGGCAAGAGCCTTGCCGGAGCAGGTGGCTCCCCGGCGATTACTGCGCTTTACCGAAAGGGGGATCGAAGCCGTTGAAAATGGTTAACGTGGCCCTGCCGAAAGGGCGATTGGGTGAAAAGGTTTATAAAATGTTTAAGGAGGCCGGCTTTGAATGCCCCTCCATCGAAGAGAATAACCGCAAGCTGATCTTTGAGAACCCGGAAAAAGGGGTGCGGTACTTTTGGGTCAAGCCGTCGGACGTGGCGATCTACGTGGAACGCGGTGCGGCGGATATCGGCGTGGCCGGGAAGGACATTCTTTTGGAGTACCGCCCGGACGTCTATGAGCTTTTAGATCTCAAGATGGGCAACTGCCGGATGGCGGTGGCCGCCAAAAAAGGCTTTCGGGATCCCATTGGCTCCACCCTTCGGGTGGCGACCAAGTTCCCCAATATTGCCGGCGCGTATTATAATGAAAAATGTCGGGATATTGATATTATCAAGCTGAACGGCTCCATTGAGATCGCGCCCATCTTAGGGCTTTCCGACGTCATCGTCGATATCGTGGAGACCGGGACGACCTTAAAGGAGAATGATCTCATGCCCTATGAGACCATCGTCCCCATCAGCGCCCGGCTGATCGCCAATAAGGCCGGCTATAAGTTTAAAAATGAAGAGATCCGCGCCATCCGCGCGGGATTGGAGAAGCAGATAGAACAATGATCAAGGTATTGAATTACGGCGAGCTTTCTTACGAAGAGATCTTCGCCCGGGAAGAGCAAAAGACCAACGTGGAGTCCATCGTGGCGGAGATCATCGCCACGGTTCGGAAAGAGGGCGATGCGGCACTCTTTGGTTATAATAAAAAATTCGACGGCTGTGATCTTGCGGCGCTGGAGGTCAGCGAGGCGGAGATCGAGGAAGCCTTTGAAGCAGTAGAACCGCGTTTTTTGGAAATTCTTCGCAATGCGGAAAAGAATATCCGTGCTTTTCATGAAAAGCAGGTACGTACCAGCTTTATTATCAACGAGCAGGACGGCGTCATCACCGGTCAGAAGATCACCCCCATTGAAAAGGTGGGCCTTTACGTACCGGGCGGTACTGCCGCGTATCCTTCGACCGTCTTGATGGACAGCGTCCCTGCCAAAATTGCCGGCTGCCGGGAGATCGTCATGGTGACGCCCCCGGGAAAGGACGGTAAGATCAATCCGGTCATTCTGGCGGCGGCCAAGATTGCCGGCGTCCAGCGCATCTTTAAGGTGGGCGGCGCTCAGGCGGTGGCGGCGCTGGCGTACGGAACTGAGAGCATCCCCAAGGTGGATAAGATCGTCGGCCCCGGCAACGCCTTTGTGGCAGAGGCCAAAAAGCAGGTCTTC
>JAZNVY010000110.1:0-3316 GCA_045593105.1 Eubacteriales bacterium | reverse complement strand
CTATTGCTTGACCAACCTCTTTTTCCCGGAGATGAGCCGTTGCTTTGCCCGGGGCGATACGGAGGCGGCAAAGGGGATCTGCGGCAATATGCTGGGCTCCATCTCCGCCATCGTCCTGCCGATCATGGCGTTTATGGGCGGAAACAGCCGCGCCCTCATTCGGCTTTTATATGAGCGCGGCAGCTTTACAGCGGAGGATACCCGTCAGGTGGGATTGCTGCTTTGCATCTATTGCGTCGCAATGATCTTCTATTCCTACCAGGAGATCCTGAATAAATATTTTTATTCCATGCAAAAGGTTCGAGTTCCGGTGATCACCGCCTTTATCGGCGTGGCGGTCAATCTGGCAGTCTCCCTTTGGAGCGTCCGCAGGCTGGGGGTCTACGGTCTGGCGCTGGGGACGGTGGCGGCCGCTTTTGTGATGGCGGCGCTGCTGCTGATCTTCACCGTCCGTACTACCCCCGGTGTCTTAAATCGGAGCGTCCTCTTTGGAATCGGTAAGGATCTTGCCGGCGCTATGGGAATGTTCATAACTGCCCGGGAATTGCGTATAATAATAGAAAAAGCAATGGGCGGCCTCCGGGGAACGGTGGTCGGGCTTGCGGTCGGGTTCTTGGCAGGACTCCTGGTCTACGCCCTCATTCTTTGGCTGACCGGCTCGAAAGAACTGAAATCTTTGCTGAATATGGCAAAAAAGAAAGTAAAATAACTAAAAAACAACCGGGAAAAATCGACGATTTAGTGAAACATACAAAAGTGTTCGGTGCATCTTGACGAACTGAAAAATTTCCGTTAATATAGTACTAACAAAATTAAAATTTCAGGGGGTTCTCCTATGTTTTCTAAGACCGTAACGGTTACCAACAGTGTCGGGCTGCATGCGCGCCCCGCTACCTTCTTTATCCAGAAGGCCAATGAATTCAAATGCTCCATCTGGGTGGAGATCGGCACCCGCCGCATCAATGCTAAGAGCCTTTTGGGCATTTTGTCTTTGGGCATCATCAAGGGCACCGATATCACCATTATTGCAGACGGTGCAGATGAAGAAGCTGCAGTTACCGCTCTCATCGAGCTGGTGCAGAAATTAGAGGACTAAGCAAAAAGCACCGCAAAAGCGGTGCTTTTTTGTTTATAACATATTAAGTGAGGTACATAATATGAAGTATATTCTTTCTCCCTCTATTCTTTCTTCGGATTTCTCCAATCTGAAGGTGGATACCGATATCGCCGTCGTAAATGGCGCGGAATGGTTGCATATGGACGTGATGGACGGGCAGTTTGTCCCCAATATGTCCATCGGACCCTGCGTTATCAAAAGTCTTCGTCCGGTGAGCGACGCCTTTTTCGACGTCCATCTGATGATCGACCGCCCCGAGCGGTATATTGATAATTTCCTGGACGCCGGCGCAGATCTCATCTGCGTCCACGTGGAGGCGACGGAGCAGATCGAGGAGATCGCCGCCCGCGTCCATGGTGCCGGTAAGCTTTTTGCCATCTCGGTGAAGCCTAAGACCCCGGCAGAGGCGCTCCGTCCTTATCTGCATCTTTGCGATATGGTGCTGGTCATGACGGTGGAGCCCGGCTTTGGCGGTCAGAAGTTTATGGCGGATATGATGCCCAAGGTCTCTGCCTTCCGGGATATGAGAGAGGAGCTGGGTCTTTCTTATCATATCCAGGTGGACGGCGGTATTAATCTGGAAAACGTTACGGTGGCGGCTAAGGCCGGTGCCAACGTCTTCGTGGCAGGCTCTGCGGTGTTTGCTCCCGGTAAGACGGCAGAAAATACCAAAGCCTTCGTAGAGAAATTCAAGGAGATGTAAGACGATGACGGAACTGCGTACCGAGCGTCATACACCAAAATATATCGGCCAGGATATGGCGGAATACTTATCCAAAGCAAAGTTTGAGGATCTGCCGGCGGAGGTGGTCAAGCGCGCCAAGCATATCGTGATGGACGCCATGGCTTGTATGCTGGCAGGCTTGGAGACTCGCAAGCTTTATGATATTTCCCTGGAAAGCTTTTCTCAAGTCCCCGGCACCGTTCGCCCGGTGGGAATGGAGCTGGAGACCGGCGCGGCAATGGCGGCCTTTTTGAACGCCATCCACGCCCAGACCCATGACGCCAACGACGGCTTGAATAACAGCGGTATGCTGGGCGGTGCCTATCATCCCGGCCGTACGGTGGTATCGGTAGCGCTGGCAGTCGGTCAGCAGGTGCACGCCTCCGGTAAGGACGTGCTCTTGGCCATCGTTCTCGGCATCGAGGCGGCGGCGCGGATGCGTAACCCGGCGCATAAAAACTTCGTGGCGGATTGCTATTCCGGTGCGGCAGTAGCGGCTAAGCTAATGGGCGCCGATGAAAAGCAGATGCACGCCGCCCTTTCCTTTGCGGCGTTGCTGGGTCCTGCTGTGATGACGAAGAAAGCCCCCTATATGGGTCCTTACCATGGCAATAAGAACTCCGGCCATACCTATAACGTCCTGCCCTACGGCATGATCAGCCGTACGGCGGTGGAGGCGGCGGAGCTTGCGATGATGGGCTATCCCGGCGCCGAGCTGGACGATAACCAGGCCATCTCCAGCCGCTATTATACCTGCGGACTGGGCAAGGACTATATGTGCATGGATATGTACTTTAAGCCCTGGCCCTGCTGCCGTAAGACCCACGGCGCCATCTCTGCGGCGCTGGCGCTGCGCAATGAGCACGGCGTGGGGGCGGAGGACGTTAAGTCCATCCGCATCTATCAGCAGACTACCGGGATGTATGTCAATACCCCCTTTGATGAGAATACCGATATCTGTTATGGCGGTCAGTTTTCCCTGCAGTATACCGTCACCTGCGCCTTTTTGGACGGCGCGGTGGAGCTGCGCCATTATCGCTGGCCGGATCGGAAGGCTCCGCAGAAGTACGTAGACTTTGCCAAAAAGATCAAGGTCATTGCCGATAACGGACTGGACGGTCATAACGCCATCTCTCCCAACCACGGGATCGTGGAGGTGGAGCTGATGGACGGCTCCGTCCTTTCCATGTACAGCAAATACCCCTTGGGCTCCGAGCCAAACGGTATGACCGATGCTCAGCGTGAGGAAAAATTCCGTGCCTTTGCCGGGAATATACCGGACGCCCGGAAAGACGAGCTGGTCGATTGGATCATGAACCTGGATCAGAAAACTTTATAAACCAATAAAAAACCGCCCCTTGTGGCACACTCCGTAAGGAAGTGTGCCTCAGCTATATTCGTGCAAAGCACGAGCGATATATCTACGATGCGATATGCGGTATAACCGCGCGATATACGGCTTCGCCGTGTGAAAA
>JAZNVY010000109.1:0-4496 GCA_045593105.1 Eubacteriales bacterium | reverse complement strand
CCGGCTTAACCTCGGTGACCATTCCCGATAGCGTCGCAAGCATTGGTTCTTCTGCTTTTTCCGGCTGTTCCGGTCTGACTGAGCTTATTCTCCCCGAAAGCCTTACAACCATCGAAGACCATGCCTTTTCCGGCTGTTCCGGTCTTACCGAGCTGATTATTCCCGATAGCGTCACCTCCCTTGATTATGAAGTCTTCGACGGCTCCGGGATTGTCACTCTGACGGTCGGTGGCGGAATCAAAGAAATCAATGAAGTTTCGTTTTGGGGTCTCAGCAAGCTGGAGACGTTGATCCTTCGCCCCGGCATTACTTATATTCCCGACTATGCTTTTGAGTCCTGTTATTCTCTCACCACTGTCATAGTCCCCCACACCGTCACCCGTATGACGTACGAATCCTTTGTACACAGCGAAGAGGGCAATTGGGAAGAAGAGCACTTGCCCACCCTCACCGTCCACGAGGATTCGAAAGCGGCGGAACTTGCCCAAACGGAAGGGTTCAATTATGTAATTGAGAAGCACAACGACGACTCCCCCACCACCGTCCCTGCCACCTGCATTACCGCAGGCAGCGTAAGCGGTTTCTGTACCATCTGCGACTCTAACTATGTGCATAAGATCCCCATGCTTGATCACACCTACGTCGATGGCTCCTGCACCGACTGCGGTACCGTGGAGCTGCAATCCACTCATGACTATGAAAATAACCTGAATCAGGCATGGAACTACACCGTCGAAGGGGCACACAGCGTCACCCTGACCTTCTCGGAAAAGACCGCATTTGAAAACAAAGCCGATTACCTTAATATCTATAACCAATTAGGTAATCTGGTCGGCAGCTACACCGGCACCGCATTGGCAGGAAAATCCGTCACCGTGCGAGGTGATACCGCCGTGCTCCGTCTGATCACCGACGATAGCGGAACCGACTACGGCTTTACCGTATCCCTCGTCGACGAACTGGTGGCAGACACCTCCAGCGTCGTCCGTCTGCTGAAGCACCTGGACGGTCACAACGTAGGTCTGACCTCTGGCCAAGCGGATATCAGCAACGATAATAAAGTCAGCGTCTTCGATGCCGTCCGTTTCCTGCAGATCCTAAATGGAACCTATGAAGAGGATCTCTCCGATTACACCCTCAAGGCCTATGATGCAAGCAAGCGGTTGACCGTAGCCACCTACAATATCAAATGTGCAATGTATGGTGATACGATTGATCAGATTGCAGAGCAACTCAAATCCATTGATGCCGACATTGTTGGTTTGCAAGAGGTTGATTTGGTTATGAACAGAAGCAACCGCCTGGATCAAGTCAAAGAAATTGCGAAAAAAGCCGGTTATCCGTATTACTATTTCGAGCACGTCATCTCCTTCCCCGATAAACGGATACCTGCCGACCCCAGTATGACTTCAAACGTTTACGGCCACGCTGTCTTAAGTAAATATCCCATTATCAATAGTCAGCTCATATGGCCTGATGCGCAAAGTTCCAACACCGATAATGAAATCCGCAATTTCGGGCGGCATGAGATTGACGTAGATGGCACCATCGTAGCCTTCTACAACTGTCATCTGGACTTCAGCGAAGGTCGTAATCAGTATTATGAAATCCAGCAAGAATGGATGTCGAAGGATCAATACGCCATCTGCGTGGGTGACTTTAACGAAAACTACGATGAGTTCGGCAGCTACTTCGATTTTGATCAATTCTATAACTTCGGCTTCGGTGAAGACGAATCCGGAAAGGATGCAATATACAAAATCAACAGTAGCGGCAAAAAAGCTCAAGTCATCGACCATATCGTCGTCACGAAAGATTCCTTTGTCTGGAAAGAGGATGAGGTGCAGAACGGCTATTACGTCCTGCCGCACAACGGCGCCAGCGACCACAATATGGTCTACTGCCACCTGAATATTCTCCCGTAAACAAAAAGAGCAAGTTCTTTTTAAGAACTTGCTCTTTTTTATTTCCTCCCATTCTGAATGGGGTAAAACCGTCACAAAATGAAGAAAACCGCCCAGAGGGACGGTTTTCTTCATTATTTAATTATTTATTATTCTTCTTTGCCTTGCGGACGGCCATGATACGGTTCATTTCGTTGAACACGATCATATAGCCCTCATCCACGCCCATACCGGGCTTAGCCAGGATCTGGTCGGGCTGAGTAGCCATTGCGCAATGGACGCAAACCTGAGCGCTACGGTCGGTCTCGTTACAGGTACCGCCCTGATAAGCGCCGATACCCTTAGACTTACAATAGAGCACAGCCTCGATGGTATTATTAACACCGCCCAGATCGGGGGTCTTGATCTGGACCATATGGCCGGCCTTGCGGTCAGCAAAGATCTTAATATCCTCGAGGGTATTGCACCACTCATCGGCAACCAGCTCAACGTCACAGCCGCGGGCATCCAGTTCAGCGGTCAGACCGGCAAGAGCCTCAACCTGGGTCTCACGGTCGCAGTCGCAGTCCATGGGGCCCTCGATGCGAAGATGGAAGGGCTTTGCGATCTTGCCCAGTTCTTCGATATAGTCGGCCATTTCCTTATAATTGTTGTTACCGAAAGCGGCGCCGATGGTGCCGTAAACGTCCATGTGCATGATGGGAGCATAGCTCTCATCGCTGCGGTTCTCCAGGATACGGTCGCGCAGCCAAGCCACGTACTCAGCCAGCTTCTCGCCCTTACGGCCCAGCTTAGTATCAATATTATTGATGAGTGCATGGGGCAGAACCTGGGCACCCTTAATGATCATCTTATCGGCGTTGTCGTAGCGATCGTCACCGGACTGGGTGAAGATGGCGACGGGCTTCTCGGAAACGGTGCAGCCGTACTCATCGGCAACGACTTCACACATCATTCTGCCGGTAGCCTTAGCAACGGCATCCAGGAGAGCCTGGGAAACGCCGTAGCGGATGGCGGTATGCAGACGCTTACCCTCCACCTGGATGGCTTCCATCATAGCAGCCAGCTCACGGAAGTTATCGGCTTCCTTGCCCACCAGCTCGGGCTTGATATACTTCTCAATAACGGGGATGAAATCCTCAGCAAGGAACAGAGGATCACGGCCGCCTGCGCCGGAGTATTGAACGGCGGCGCAATCGCCGTATGCCATCTGACCGTCTTCCAGGATCAGCATAACGGAGATAGACTCACCGGCCTGGCGAACAGAGCGGAAACCCTCAGTTACCGGCGCACCCACGTAGAATACGCCGTCATGACCGGCGCCCTGCTTGATGGCGCGCTGGTCGTCGAAATAGAAGCCGGTTCTGCCGGCGGAGCAAATAACGTCAATAATCTTCATTTGTCTTTCTCCTTATTAATATCTGGGGCGACCAACCAGTCTGCCCTTACCGATAGAATAAACGTCATCAATGACCATCTGGAACGAAGCCTGGCGGTTTTCAGCCTTAGCACGCTCCTCGATCTTGGCCTTATGGAAGTCCTTCAGATCCTGGGAGAAGGGCAGATTACCGGTATTCAGGATACGGACGGCACCGTCGTTGTCAAGGCAGGGCAGCATCAAGCCGGCATTGGCACGGCAGGGTGCAAAGGGAACGTCCAGTACTCCGGCCTCAACACCGCGGCAGACGCCGACGGCGATATCGCCGTTCCCCAGCTCGAAGCACTTATCCACGATGGCGCGGGTCTCTTCCCGAATAATAGCCTTCTCCTCTTCCAGATGATCATCATGGAAGGACTGATCCGCCAGCATATTGACGACCTGCTTGGTGCATCTCAAGCCCTGGGCGTTGGCCTCCATGGTGGGAATACCGACAGCCTCATGGGGAGTCTTGACGATAACCTTGGTCGCCTTGGAAAGAGCGGCAATCAAGCTACCGGTAGAAATTACACCGAAAGCCTTGGCTTCATCGGCAGGGAAACCGCCCATCCACTGATGGAGAACGGTGGTGACCTGAACGTCACTATAGCCATACTTGGCAAGATATTCGTCGGTCAACTCCTGCAGAGTACGGATAGCAGCAATATCCTGCACCAGGTTCCCGCACTGACCGTAACCGACGGTGATGTTCTTAACGCCCTGCTCAGCAGCCAGAAGTGCCTCGATGATGGCGGCGGCGTGAGAGATACAGGGAGGAACCAAAGTACCGGTCAAAGGACCGTACGGCTCACGGTTGATGGAAACACCCATCTCCTCATACAGACCGGTCAAGCGGTCCACGTACTGCCAATCTTTAATGGTGCGCTCCATGGGAATATTCTTACAATAGGGCAGATTGTAGGAGATACCGCCGCCCTCGTAGCTGGTAAAGCCACCGGCATAGGTGATCTCGGTCAGCAGACGGGCATCGGGGGTACCGTGACGAACCTGCATCGGAACGTTAACGCTCTCAATGACCTTACGGCAGTTGGCAACACCATGGTTGACCGCCGGAAAGCCGTTCAGCATGGCACGCTCCAGGCGCAGGGACTCAGCAATACCGTTCTCCGCCTCTTCGTAGCGGTTCTGACGGGTATAGGAGTCGATGGTGGAGG
>JAZNVY010000108.1:0-9430 GCA_045593105.1 Eubacteriales bacterium | reverse complement strand
ATTTTTGGATTTGCAAGGCACAAAACGCAGTTAATCCTGACGGATTAACGAGTATTTTAACACAGCAAAGGCGAAAATCCTCCCCTAAAAATCAGGTTGGGATTGTTCGTGTTTGCTTAAAGAAAAAATGGAGGATTAATTAAGATGAAAAGAGTTGTAACTTTCGGGGAAATTATGCTTCGCCTTGCTCCCAACGGCTATTACCGTTTCTTCCAAAATGACCAGATGCAGGCCACCTTCGGCGGCGGTGAGGCCAACGTGGGAGTTTCTCTTGCCAACTATGGCATGGATAGCGTCTACGTTACCAAGCTCCCTGCTCACGCTATCGGTCAGTCTGCTGTCAACAGCCTGCGCTATTTCGGCGTAGATACCTCCAAGATCGTCCGTGGCGGCGACCGTGTCGGCATCTACTTCCTGGAGAAGGGCGCTTCTCAGCGCGGCTCCGCTTGCATTTATGACCGCGCCCATTCCGCCATCTCCGAAGCCAAGGCTTCCGATTTTGATTGGGACGATATCTTTGAAGGCGCCGAATGGTTCCATTTCACCGGCATTACTCCGGCTTTGGGCCCCAACGTGGTAGAGATCTGCCTGGAGGCCTGCAAGGCTGCAAAGGCGAAGGGTGTCAAGATCTCCTGCGATCTGAACTACCGCGGTAAGCTCTGGACCCGTGCAGAGGCACGCGAGGCCATGACCAAGCTTTGCCAATACGTTGACGTCTGCATCTCCAACGAAGAGGATGCCAAGGACGTCTTCGGCATCGAGGCTGAGGATACCGATATCTACGGCGGTAAGCTGAATCACGAGGGCTATAAGTCCGTTGCAAAGCAGCTGGCTGATCAGTTTGGCTTTGAGAAGGTGGCCATCACCTTGAGAACCTCCATCTCCGCCAGCGATAACGATTGGGCCGGTATGCTCTACGACGGCGAGAACTATTGCTTCTCCAAGAGCTATCACCTGCGCATCGTAGACCGCGTAGGCGGCGGCGATTCCTTCGGCGGCGGCTTGATCTACTCCTTGCTGAGCGGCAAGTCCACCCAGGAAGCCATTGAATTTGCAGTGGCCGCGTCCGTTTTGAAGCACTCGGTTGAGGGCGACTACAACCGCGTCGGCGTTGCTGAGGTCGAGAAATTGGCAGGAGGCGACGGCTCCGGCCGCGTTCAGCGCTAAATCAAATTTTTATTAAACAATCCCCGACCGCATGGTCGGGGATTTTCTTATATATCTTCCGCTAAAACCTTTCGTTTCTCCCACATTCCGGAAAGGAAGTAGATAAGACCGGGAATAGCGCATCCATAGGGTGCCAGTCCGTAACCCAAAACAAAGCCGTAGAAGCCAAAATCAAGGGCGATACCAAACAGCCAGCTGAGTCCGATCCGAAGACCTACACCGTCCAATATGGAGAGCACCAGTCCCAGCTTAGCGTTACCGATGCCCTGAATAAAGGCGTGGGTTCCGCGCATGATGGCCAAAGCAGGAAACATCCAAAGGATGGCGGCAATAAAGGTACCGGACATTTCATGCACCAGCGGATCCTCCGAAAAGAGCATAAACAGTTCCTTGCCGATGGTAATATAGAGGGTCATACAAACCACCGTAAAGACCCCTGCAAACAGCCACGACCAGCGCACGATCTGTTTACTGCGTTTATTTTCTCCTGCCGCGATATTCTGAGCGATCATCGGCATGGAGGCATGCTGAATACCCTGGGAGATCTTATTAATAATATCATCGATCTTCATGCCGACGCCAAAGGTGGCAGAGGCCACAACGCCGATCCCATTGACCATGGAATTTACATACAGCATGGAAAGATTGATACAGCCGGACTGGATGGCCATAGGTGTCCCAAGGCTGAAGATCATGCCGGTATATTTCTTGATAGGAATAAAGCTGCGAAGCTTAAAATCAAAGCCAAACGCCTCTTTGCGGCGATACAGATACCAAAGAGAAAAGAGGAACGAACCCGCCTGCCCGATGATGGTCGCCCAGGCAGCGCCTGCCACCCCCATTCCCATAAAACCGGTAAAGAGGATATCCAGCACCAGATTGATCAAGGATGCAAGACCGATAAAAAGAAAGGGACGTTTGGAGTCTCCCATGCCCCGTAATACAGCGGCCACCATGTTATAACCGGCTGTAAAGACCAGGCCGGCACCGCAGATGATCATATAATCACTTGCCATTCGATAGGACTCTAAGGGGATGTTCATCAGTTCCATAATCGGTGCTTTAAAAAGTAGCACCACCACAGAAAAAAAGACACCGATTGCTGAGATCAACGTAAACAAGGTGCCGATGATATGATTGATCTCCCGGCGTTTCCCGGCCCCCAAAGCCTGGGAGACCAGCACCTGCCCGGCATTGGCAAACCCCAAAGAGACCATGGTGGCAAAGTTCAGGATCAAGCTGCTTTGGGAAACGGCGGAAAGCCCCGGCGTGCCCACGTAATGACCCACGATGACCATATCTACCGTACTATAGAGAACCTGCAGCGCATTGGATGCCATAAAGGGAAGCATAAACCAAAATAATTGTCTGGGAATGCTCCCTTTTGTAAAGTCTTTGGATAATTTCTTTTGCTTTGTCATTGTATGTACCCTCAAAAGCCCACAAGGCAAATACCTTGTGGGCTTTTATTAGGGTGACAAGAGTTAAACCTGTTACGGTTTCTCTTGCCCCCTTTTCCCTCCTTGCTTGCGTTTATTTTTGTAAGGCGTCAGCCTTACTGCAAATTGCACGCTTCACCTTTCGAAAAAAGTTGGCGAAGAGAAACTCTTCGACCTTCCAAATTAATAATTTTTTGGAGGGGTGAAGCCGAAGAGTGCAGTAATACTGCCGTATTACAAACGATGAGGCGAGAAAAAACGAAAAATTATTGTTTGAAAGGCGTGACAGGTTCAACTCTTGTCACCCTAAGCATGATAAAGTTTCTTGGTCTGATACTTCGGTTCGCAGGTAAGATTCACGCCCAACTTGCGGAAGGTCTGCTCGTCCACCCGGGAAAGGATCACCGAAGAATGAGCCTCCAGGCTCTTGAGTTTTTCCAATTGCTCCATGGCCAGTTTTGCCGTCTCATCCGTGGCGGCACAGATCGAAAGAGCGATCAGAACCTCATCGGTATGCAGCCGAGGATTATGATTGCCCAAGACGCCGGTCTTCATTCTCTGGATAGGCTCAATAATGGTGGGCGATAAGAGCTGCACTTCGTCCGGAATATTACCCAAAACCTTTAAAACGTTCAAGAGCATCGAGGAAGATGCCCCCAGCAAGGAAGAGGTCTTACCGGTAATGATCCGTCCGTCATCCAATTGGATGGCAGTAGCCGGCGCTCCGGTCTCCTCTGCCTTGGCATTGGCCGCCGCAGCCACCGGACGGTCTGCCACGGTGATATGCAGTTTATTCATTAAAAGCTCGATCTTGGAAACCTCCGACTGCTCGCTCATGCCCTGACGGACGTTCCCGAGCGCCGCATAATAACGGCGGATGATCTCCTGGTTTGCAGCCTCACGCACCGCCTCATCGTCGCAGATGGCACAGCCGGCCATATTGACCCCCATATCGGTAGGGCTCTTATAAGGGGACTGCCCCATGATCCGCTCCATCATCGCATTCACCACCGGGAAGATCTCGATATCCCGGTTATAGTTGACGGTGGTCTCCCCATAAGCTTCCAAATGGAAGGGATCGATCATATTAACGTCATTAAGATCGGCCGTTGCCGCTTCGTAAGCCACGTTCACCGGATGCTTGAGCGGCAGATTCCAGATCGGGAAGGTCTCAAATTTTGCATAACCCGCCTTTGTCCCTCTCTTATGCTCATGATAGAGCTGGGAAAGACAGGTGGCCATCTTGCCGCTGCAGGGTCCCGGACCGGTCACCACCACCAGTTTGCGCTCGGTTTCGATATAATCGTTTTTGCCAAAGCCCTCGTCGCTGACGATCAGGGGAATATTAGAAGGATAATCGGCAATGGGATAATGGCGATAGACCTTGATACCCAAGTTGATCAACCGCTTTTCAAAGGCCTGCGCCAAGGGCTGACCGGTATAGCAGGTAATGACCACACTGCCCACGAAAAGACCGATACTGCGAAAAGCGTCGATCAACCGTAGAGTATCCAGGTCATAGGTGATCCCCAAGTCGCCGCGGCGCTTGTTCTTTTCGATGGCATCGGCATTGATGGCGATGACGATCTCCGCATCATCCTTCAATTCCAGAAGCATCTTTACCTTGGAGTCCGGCTTAAATCCGGGCAGGACACGTGAGGCGTGAAAATCATCAAATAACTTACCGCCGAATTCCATATAAAGCTTGTCCCCAAACATGGCGATGCGGTCCCGGATATTCTGGGACTGCAAGCGGACATATTCAGCGTTATCAAAACCAATTCGTGCCATTGTGTACCTCCAGTTTCAAACATAATCCCACAATATATTATTATATCAAAAACCAAAGATCTTTCAAGTATGAAAATGAAATTTTTTACAAATAAATCGCTTCAGATAATCGGTATAAATTTCATTAAATCTCCTTCCTTTTTTCAAAAAATATATTATAATAATGATAAAAGGAGATGTTACCATGAAGATTGCAGTCATTACCGGCGCCAGCAGCGGCATGGGGCGCGAATTTGCCCGTCAGCTTACCGCCGCCGAAAAATTCGATGAGCTTTGGGTCATTGCGCGCCGCGCCGAGCGGCTGGAAGAATTGAAGCAAGAACTTTCTCAGCCGGTTCGGGTGGTGCCCTTGGATCTGACCAAAAAGGAATGTCTGAAACAATACGAAGCCCTGCTGGCTGAGGAAAAACCGGAGGTTTCCCTCCTTATCAACTGCAGTGGATTTGGCAAGTTCGGCCGTTACGATCAAATTCCGCTCCAGGACGCTATGGATATGATCGACCTGAACTGCAAGGCATTAGTAGCGGTCACCCAGCTGACCCTCCCCTATATTCCGGACGGCGGACGCATCCTGCAGGTAGACTCCCTTTCTGCCTTCCAGCCGGTTCCCTACCTTACCGTCTATGGCGCTACAAAATCCTTCGTCCTCCGTTATTCCCAAGGGCTCTGGGCAGAGCTTCAGCCACGCAAGATCCACGTTATGGCCTTTTGCCCCGGCTGGGTCAAGACGGAATTCTTCGACCACGCCGAAGAGACCTCCAACGATGCGGTTACTTATTTCAATAAATGGTTCACCGCCGAAGAGGCGGTACGCATTGCCCTCAAGGATCTTAAAAAGAAAAAATTGGTATCAGTCCCCAGTTTTGTCAATAAAGCCCAGACCCTCCTGGTTAGACTGCTACCCGAAAGAATTGTCATGAAGATCTGGCTTAAGCAACAAAAGCATTAAAAAAAGAGAGCATTCGCTCTCTTTTTTTAATCAATTTTAAAGATCTTTTTGATCTCGTCGTCAATCTTCTCAGGCGGTTGCTCCTGCACTTCGGGGTGCTTAAGATAATCCTTAAACCGGCGGAAGCCCAAAGCAAAGTAACTGCCGCTGGCGATCCGCTCGTCCATGACGATGCCGAGGGGCATGCATTTCTCATGGATGATCTCCCCTCCCTTACGGCGAGGAACCTCCCGATTGACACCCATCGCCATCGCCACAGAGGTGGTACCGAACTCATAGATATGATGATAGATGGGATCCAGCCGAATGCTGGCAAGATCGGTGATCACTAAAGAGATATGGAACGGACTCATATCGATAATGCTCTTGGGAAGCATTCCGTGTTTATCCATCCATTTTAAGAACCGGACACCGCCACGCAACAAGCCCGGCGTCCCCAGCAAAATCTTGATGATCTTTTCAGTGCCGTTATCAGGCTCCTCTGCACGGTTTTCCTCGATATACTTATTCAGCCGCTCCTGCACCTTAAAGACATCGTCGGTGGGCTGAAAATAGACCTTGGACATGGTACCGCTCTCCATCACCGATCCGCCCTTCAAGACCACCATGCCCACGGCAATTTCATTGCGGGCATAAACGTTGCTATTCACCACAAAATGATTAAACTTCGGAAATTCATCGATCACCCGAATATAGGCTGCCAAAAGAACCGCCAGACGTGAGATCTTCATTCCGCCCTCGTCCCGCTTGCGATGGACGTAATCTGCAATGGGATCCACCGGGATATCAATGGTGATCATATTCATGGAGTCCATCCGCTTATTCATTACGTGAGCGGCTACCATATACATAGGATCGGAATTTTTGATCCGAACGCCGTCTTTTCTTTTCATTAAATTTATCCCCCAATAAAATTTAATACAGTCTCATTTTACACGAAATTCGACAAAATGGCAAGTTTTTTTCACATTCTTAATAAGGACTTAATGGAAAGCCTTGCAATTTATCCCTAAAATTGATACAATATTTCTATCTTTTTCAAAAAAAAATGAGGTTCCATATGGAAAAAATCAGACACACATTATTACCCATCTTAGCCGCCTTTATCTGGGGTACGGCTTTCGTCGCCCAAAGCGAAGGAGCGGAGCTAATGCCGCCTTTGGCCTTCAATGCCATCCGATCGGTCATCGCCGTAGCCGTCCTTTTGCTGGTACGGGCGATCTTCTCCAAGATTCAAAAGGAACCCTTTTTACCGCCCAAGAAAAACCGCAAAAATCTCTTGATCGGCGGATTGGTCTGCGGTGCATTTTTAGCCGCCGCCCAGACCTTTCAGCAAATGGGACTGGGCACCACCGATCCCGGCAAATCCGGCTTCATCACCGCTTTATATATGGTACTCGTTCCCATTGCCGGATTATTCTTCAAAAAAAAGGCACCCTTTACAGTGTGGATCGCCGTGGTGGTGGCGGCAGTCGGACTTTATTTTCTCTGTATCACCGAGTCCTTCACCATCGAAAAAGGAGATCTTTTGACCTTTTTCTGCGCCATCAGCTATACGGCGCAGATCCTGGCCATCGACCACTTTTCCGAAAAGGTGGACGCCATCCGTCTTTCCTGCTTGCAGTTCTTTGTGGTGGCGATCGTTTCTTTTATTGGAATGCTCTTCTTTGAGCAACCGGATTGGAGCATCCTGCCTCAATGTACAGTTCCTCTCCTTTACACCGGTGTCCTTTCCAGCGGCGTAGCATTCACGTTGCAGATCGTAGCGCAAAAAGGCGCCAATCCCACCGTCGTTTCCCTCTTGATGAGCTTAGAATCGGTCTTTGCCGTATTGGCAGGGCTGGTCTTTGGCGATACCATGACCGGCCGGGAATGGCTGGGATGCGCCCTCATTTTGGGCGGCGTCATCTTTGCCCAACTGCCGGCACTTGACAGAAAGAAGGAAAAGGTGTAAAATTACACCTGTACAACAAGTAATTTAACGAGGTGATCGCATTTGACCCGTGAATCTTTCATCGCCCTTTGCGACCGCAAGGAAAAACTGGTGCGCAACGAATTGGGCTATAGCCAGGAAAAAATGAGCGTCCTTTTGGGGATCTCCAAAAAGACGCTGGTTGAAATTGAAAAATGGCGTTCTTCGCTGGGATGGCAAGGAGCGGTAACGCTTTGCACCCTATTCCAAAACACCAAAGGGATCACGCTGACCTTCGGTTCTGATATTCCGGCGCTTTTGCGCGCACTGACCGAAGATGTCGCCTATCTGCAACCGGTGGACTCCCCCTATTCCAATTGGGTTCCCATTTTAGAGCTGGGCGAGAACGTGATCGAGCAAAACGCCGCAAGCCAGCTTTACCGCCTGCGCCACGATGCAGAAACGCTGGCCTCCTCCTTTGAATTAGCGGAACTGAGAAAGAGGATGAATTTATGAGCAGATTGACCTATCTCATCAAGCGTGCCGCCAACATGAATCTGGACGGCTTGAAAGAACGGCTGCACCAGGTGCATAAACGTACCGGAAAGAGCAAGGCCTATATCCTCCTGGATATGCTGGTCTGCGGCCTGCGCTATGAGGCCGGATATGTTGACTACACCCTTTTTGGGATGTATGATATGACCCACGAGCAGCGCAAAAATATTCTCACCCGGGGCAAAAACACCAAGTATGTCGCCGCCCTCAATAAGCGTGAGGATACTCACTATTTTAATAACAAAACGGAGTTTCTCCGGGTATTTGAAAAAGAATGCGGCAGAGAATTCCTGGATCTGAACCAAGGAGATATTACGGATTTTGAGGCGTTTATTGCTCGTCATCCCGTCTTTATGGCAAAGCCGGAGGACGGTCTTTGCGGCAAGGGCATCGAGAAGATCGACTCTGCCGAGGAAAGCCCCATCTCCCTCTACAACAGTCTGAAGACCAACGGACAGACCCTTTTAGAGGAAGTCCTGGAGCAGCATGACAAAGTCGATCACCTATACCCCGGTGCCATCAATACCGTCCGAATGGTCACTATGACCGACGATGCCGGCGAACCGCACCTGCTTTACGCCGCCATGCGGCTGGGTAGCGGCGGCGCGGTGGTGGATAACTTCAATAGCGGCGGCATGGTCATTCCCATCGATCCGGAAAAAGGAACCCTCCGCGGCGTGGCAGTCAATAAAGCCGGCCAGACCTTTGAAAACCATCCGGACACCGGCGTGAAATTCGACGGCTACCAGGTTCCTTGCTGGAAGACCTGCTGTAAATTGGCGTCCCAGGCAGCGGTACGAATTCCAACTGTTCGCTTTGTGGGCTGGGATCTGGCCATCACCCCGAAAGGGCCTGTGTTGGTAGAAGGAAATCACTTCCCCGGCCACGATATTTATCAACTTGTCCCCCAAAATCCGGAGAAGAAAGGGATGCTCCCCGTCTTTGAGGCGGTCGTGCCGTATTCCTCGCTGAAAAATCGCAAAAACTCTTGAAAAAACGCCGAATTATGATAGAATTATCTTATATTTTATAAAAAGAGGATCATGAAATGTTAGACATCAAATTTATCAAAGAAAACCCCGAAGCAGTCAAGGAAAACATCCGCAAAAAATTTAAAGACGCCAAGCTCCCTCTGGTAGATGAAGCCATCGCCCTCTACGAAGAGAAGCTGGCCTCCAATAAGCGTGCCGACGAACTGCGCGCCAACCGCAACCGCTTAAGCAAGCAGATCGGCGGTCTGATGGCAAAAGGTCAGCGCGAAGAAGCTGAGGCCATCAAGGCTCAGGTCAGCGCCCAGGCAGACGAGCTGGCCGCTCTGCAGACCAAGGAAGGCGAACTGCAGGCTAAGCTCAACGAAGTCATGATGAAGATCCCCCAGATGGTGGATGACTCTGTACCCGTCGGTAAGAACGACGAGGAGAACGTAGAGGTGGAGTGCTTCGGCGAAAAGACCGCCGTCGATTTCGAGATCCCCTACCATACCGATATTATGGCAAAATTTGCCGGTATTGATAAAGAGGCTGCCGGTCGGGTAGCCGGTGAAGGCTTCTACTATCTGATGGGTGATATTGCCCGTCTGCATAGTGCCGTCCTCTCTTATGCCCGTGATTTCATGAT